>SKPS01000313.1 GCA_007119395.1 Lentimicrobiaceae bacterium | reverse complement strand
TACATGCACATCCGTTTTCAAAGAAAAAGTGAATCTTTTTTCCATGATTGATGTACATTCATATATATAGAACGGTTTCACCCCTAAATGTTTCACTTTTAGGAGTCATTTTTTTTGATAAGTTGTAAAAATCAAGCACTGATTCGTGTTATAATCAGAGTCAATATCAGTGATGTGCCGTAAAAATGGACTATTTATAGGCCTGAATAGTGTCTTTTAGGAGGGTCTGACTCAAGTTGAGTCCTTGTCTATCTTCTTCTGCGGGCTTCTCTTCGGGCTTTTTCGGTTTCCGATAACATCTTATAACGGACTCCTACTGATACGGTAACCAGTACTTCTTTGTGCAGCCGGGTATAGGATTTGTACTCAAGGGCCGGTCTGGCAAACAAAAAGAGTCTGGGGAATCCAAGTTCACCCACCACACCAAGGTTTCCGAAGAGTCGTGTATGGTCATCGAGCTCCAGATCAGCTTCCCTTCCAACGGTAAAAAGGCCGAACTGACCACTTACACCAAAATTAACAGGGCTGTGCCGTAACAACGTCCATTCATATTTCAGATAAAACTTGTTTACATTCGAGCTTTCACCCAGCATCATCTTACCGAGGTTTTGCGGTGTCAGGTAGAGTTCGTGAGTAAAGCCCAGACCAAATCGGTTGTGTCGTGACTGCAGCATAAAATCGGCAGAGAAAGGAACCACAGCACCGGTATTGATGATGTTGGTACTCACCACCACACCTGCTCCCATCCCACCACTAATGATCATATACTCATATTCAAAGTCAGAGGCCGCACGAGCGGTATCAGCAGTGGAGGCAGCGGGTTGCTGCGCCGCTGCAATTGAAGCCATGCTAAAAAACAATACTGTGATTAACAGTCTTTGAGGTAAATAGTTGATCGTCATTTCAATGGTTTGTTTTGTTTGATATTGTTGGATGTTTTTCCATCAATGATTATACCATACCGTTAGGGGGTGTCAGGGTTTTTGGGAGATTTATTTTCTATATTGGCTTTTCTCTTAAAGAGGAAATAGAATGGGACCCCAATGGCGATGAGTGTAAGTCCGATGGCGGCTTCACGTGGTCGGGTCATCACTGTATTCACTGTGAGTGCGGCGCAGAAGAGCACGAAAAATGCAGGGATGATTGGATACCCCCACACTTTGTAGGGGCGGTAGAGATTGGGCTCACGGATCCGCATGACAAATACGCCGAGGGTGGTGATTCCGTAGAAAATGAAGGCAGCAAAGATAAGGGTATCTGTGAGTTGGTCGAAAGTTCCGGAGAGGACCAGAACGGATGCCCAGACGCCCTGGAACCATAGTGAGCCGGCAGGGACCTTTGCCTTGTTGACTTTGGCGACGGGTTGAAAGAACAGGTTCTTACTGGCGAGGGCATAATAGATTCTGGCGTTGCTGATGACGGAGGCGTGGGTACAGCCAAGTGTGGTGACCAGAATAAGCAGTGAGATGACAAAGGCACCGGTGGTGCCTCCAAAAACTCTTACAGCTTCTACTGCTGCGATCTGATTGGCGGATGAATAGATTTCGGTGAGTTGTTCGGTTGAGAGGAGAGAGAGATAGGCTGTGTTCACCAGAAGGTAGATAGCAATTACACCAAACAAACCGAACATCAGTGCAAGGGGTACGTTTTTGTTGGGGTTTCGTATTTCCCCGGCAACGAAACCTACTGAGTTCCAACCTTCATATGCCCAAAAAGCGGCCAGCATTGCTGTAAACATGGTTCCCAAACCGGTCGCTCTGGTCGCTGGTGTGATTTCAAAGACCTGCTGGATATTTGATGGTGATGAAGCGAGCCCAAAGACCGTGATCAGTAGAATCCCTGTAATGACCAACAGCAGCAGCAGGGAGCTCAGGTGCATTCCCCGTTTTATTCCGTAGGTATTAAACAGGGTAAGAGCAAGGATCAGGCATATTGCAAGCAGTTTTACATTAAAGCCAGCAAATGGATGAAATACGCCTCCGATGCTTAGCGGCGCCAATCCGGGAAGCACTTCAGGCAGAGGTGCCATGCTGTGAACCGACATGGCAAACACATAAGCCAATGAGGCGATAGAGGCTGTTTTGATAATGGCAAAATGGGACCATCCGTAGAGGAAAGAGATAAAACGGTTGTAAATCCGACGGTAATAGACCACCTCTCCGCCAGTGTCAGCGAACATACCGGCAATTTCTGCATTGCTGAGTGCACCGAACAAGGTGATCAACCCACCCAAAACCCAGCAAATAAGTACCAGAACGGCCGAATCCAACTCCGCAGCCATAGGGGCTACTTTCTTATAGACCCCCGAGCCGAGAATGTTGCCGATCACCACCACTATGGCTAGCTTCAGCCCCAACGACCTGCTTAGACTCCCCTGATCTGAACCGGATTGCATGTAGGCAAAGATAAGGTTTTTGTCATGCGAACCGAAGGTTCAGGCAAATAAATACACCAACGGTTGTCAGTTGAAGACGAATACAGGTTGATCACCAATTACATTTTTCACATAGTAGCGTTAGTCAGAGACTTGTACTCTGCTTGAAAGATAGGAATGCAAACAAGTTTTTCGACGTATCAGCGAGCGATAATCACCTTGAAAGCACTCTTTTGCCCGTTGACCTTCATATGAAGCAGGTATAAGCCGGGTTGGATGTTCGACACGGGTATTTGCAGCCGGTCGCTGTTGGATGGGATGATTTGTTCTGACACCATCCTCCCTTGCACATCGGTAAGGTAGTACTGAGTGATGGGGTCTCCCTCTCGCGTTTCAACCATGAGCAGATCCGATGCCGGATTAGGGTAAATACGGAACGGTGTTGGTTCGTTGTCGTTTATGCCGATTCCGGAAACGGTAACCCGAACTGTATCGGAGGCGGAGCATCCCTGGCGCGTAACAGTCAGTGTGTAGGTTGTTGTGGCACCCGGGCTAACAACCATGGAACCGCCACTTCCACCAACATCCCAGCTGTAGGTAATACCAGACGGATTTGTCACCTTGTAGTGTAGAATGGTGTTCAAAATCCGTGGTGAAAATGTTGCCCCGAAGGGGTATGAAACTCCTTTCCCCTCCAATACCTGAATACCTGGAGCAGTGGCTGCAGGGGCTCCCAGTTGCGAACCATTTGAGTAATGAAGATACCCCCCAAGGTCTGTTCTTGTCACATAAAAGGCCACAGTGTCCCCGTTTGAGACATTGACCGGATTGTTGAGAGGCACATACATGTTATAGCCACCCGACAGTTGCGGGTGCGACCCCAGGCTTGTCCATACACCGGCATTCCCTTCATGCCCAACGTGAGAACCCGTTTTGTACAAAACCTCCAGGTCGCCCGGATTTTCTGTGGTGAAGTTCACCGTGAAGCCATATATGACAACCGGAGCAGTAGCCACCACATCAAACATGGCTCCATTCTGTTCGTTCCCTGCTGCCATGGTTGTAGCTATACCTCTGCGCAACAGAACAGAACTTGAAAGCGTACTGCTGCCACCCGGGGCAATGGTATATGGGTTGGCAGTGACGGCCACTTCCAGTTCTGAAACATTCACAGTCTCTCCGGGTGATCTCGCGATGATACCTCCGGACAAAGACAACCTGGCTGATAATATCATCGATTTGTCGGGCACAAAGGCAATACTCGCAGTGGTATCTCCTGTATTCCATTCTGTGGAAAGCACTTTGGGGCTATATATAACCGCGCCAACGAAAGAACGGGGCGAAAAGGTAGCCCCGAATGGGTAACCCTTTCCCGCACCTACCTTCAGCTCAAAGTAACTGTTGCTTGAAAGAACCGAGCCCACCGGATTGGCTGCTGTGGCATACTCAATGTTCATACTGGTTGCAGTGGTGGTGATGTAAAAAGCCCTCGTTTGGCCAATAATTACAGGCAGGTCAAGGTTCAGGTTTAATGGCAGGTTGCTGCCAACAGGTACGTTACTTACGGTTGCCAGCAGCGTCCAAGAGGCAGGATTGCTTTCGTGCCCAACATGTGAACCGGGGCGGGAATAAACCTCGATGGTGGTGGTTCCCGAGTTGTTTGTGATTATAAAATCTCTCACAACAAAATCCATGGTTGCCGTAAGGTCAAACATTACACCGTTTTGCTGATTGGAACCGGTGGTACCTGACTGGGAATACACCGGCGGCATTACACTGGCATGCAAGGTGTCTCCCGCACAAAGTGAATTATTAGAAACTGTGATGGTGGCGACCTGAGCAATTGCCCACACAGGAAGACACATCATCAATAGATAAAGGAGATGTTTTTTCATGGCTCATTTGTTTTTGTGAACGGTTCATGAAGAAATGATTGTTGAGAAGGATTTTGCTCAAAAAAGGTTATAGATTTTTCTCATCTACAAAAGTAACTTATTTGTCGAAAAAAATCAAGTAAAAAAATGTTGCCCAATTCTTAAACAACCCTCAATCCCAATGCTTATCCAGGCAGAGGACCATAGGGAAACTTCCTGATCAAGAAATCTTACCGTCTCTTATGTCAACGGGAGATCACAATTCTGTAAGATGCCTTTTGCGTATCATGTTCTACATGCAAAAGATATATTCCCGGATTCAGGTGTGAAACGGGAATCTGCAGCCGGTGGTTGTTTGCCGGAATGATTGGAGCAGTTACAGTTTTGCCTTGTATGTCGGTGAGGTAGAACCAGGTCATCGTATTTTTTTCTTTTGACTCCACAATGAGGTGGTCTGTTGCAGGGTTGGGGTAGATTTTTAATGCCGCAGGTTCTATCTCGTTGATGCCGGTGCCGGCAACGGTTACCTGCACTGTATCTTGTGCTGAACACCCCAGGTGTGTGACTGTGAGTGTATAGGTTGTGGTGATACCGGGAGTTGCTGTCACGCTATCTCCGCTTGCTCCATTGTCCCAACTGAAGGTAGTGCCGGGAGGGTTAACCAGTTCATAAAGAACTATGGTATTAAGGATACGTGGCGAAAATACTGTTCCGAATGGGTAAGCGATACCCCTACCCTCTTTGATTTCAATACCAGGTCCGGAAGCAGCGGTTTGACCCAAGGAAGAGCCATTGGTGTAATACAGCCGTTGTTCATCAGTTGTGGTGATATAGAAAGCAACTGTTTGATTGGCGGCTATACTTAAGGGTGTTGTAAACATCAGGTGCGAACCAAAACCACCGGAGAGATGCTGGAATACTTCGAGGCTGGTCCATGCAGTGGAATCCCCTTCAAAACCGATATGCGATCCGGTTTTATAGAAGACCTCCACTTCGCCACTACCCAGGTTGGTGAAGTTCACAGTAAAGCCGTTAATGATCACAGGGAGTGTAGTCGCCAGGTCGAACATGGCACCACTTTGTGAATTACCGGCCTCCATTGTGGTTCCTGCTCCCAAGCGTAGCACAACAGATCCCGTAAGGGAGCTGGTGTCACCAGGTAAAATGTGATAGGGATCGGCTTCAGCCGTCACATCAAATTCAGATACGATGACAGCCTCACCCTGAGAGGTCGAGACATAGTTATCTGCCAATAATATTGAAGCAGACAGAACCGTAGACCGTTGAGGTACGTAGGCAATGCTGGTAGTGGTATCACCGGTGTTCCATACCGTTGCTGTTACTTCAGGTGTGAATACCACCTCTCCGATGAAAGCGCGTGGGGTAAAAGTTGAGCCAAATGGATAGGTCTTCCCGGCACCCACTTGAATCTGGAAGTAGTAGTTGCTGTTAACAACAGATCCAACCGGGTTGGTTGAATTGGAATAGGCGATAAAATGGGGTGATGAAGTAGCGGTGATGTAGAAAGCCCTGGTTTGCCCTTTGGTAACCGACAAGGCCAGGCCAAGATCCAAAGGGATATCGGTACCCACAGGAACGGAGTATGAAGTGGCCAGCAGTGTCCATGCGGTGGAATCGGTTTCGTAACCCACGTGTGATCCAAGGCGGGTATACACCTCTATGTCAGTGGTGGCAATGTTGTTGTTGATCAGGAAATCCTCAATTCTGAAGTTGGCGGTAGCCGTAATGTCAAACATCACTCCGTTTTGCCGGTTTGAGCCGGTGGTGCCTTCCAGTGATAAGAGAGGTGGGGTTACACTGGCATATACTGTATCGCCAAGACACACTGCATTGGTTGATACGGTGATGGATGCCTCCTGCGTATACCCCAGGAAAGCAAGAATACATAGAGACAGCAAAAGAGAAAGCTTTTTCATGACCATACGCTTTGTTGATTGATGAACGGCTCAAAGCCATTGAAACTGTTTGGTTAACAAATTACCGAGACTTTTTACTCAACGAAAATACACTTTTTATCCGAATCGTTTAAAGAAAGATAGGTATGAGGCGCGTGATACTTGGCAATAAAGCAGACATGTGCCATCTTTTCGTACGTAATCCGTTTTTAATCTGATCCTTACTCTGCTCATTTCTTCTGGGAAGTTTTTAGGGAATTGGGAAGTCCATTCTATACACCTCTATAACATATTAAATAATTGATTCTGTGTGGGTTAAGTGTAAAACAGTAAAGGGTTACCACACCCAGTTATTGGATGTAGTAACCCTCTGTAAATTAATATTTTAAGTCGAAAAAATGATAAGGTATGTGATCCCGCCAGGATTCGAACCTGGGACCCACAGCTTAGAAGGCTGTTGCTCTATCCAGCTGAGCTACGGGACCGAAATAAAGTATTTATAGAACGTGAACGGATTTCGTCGAATCTGCGGCATCCAACCAACGTTGGAAAGGCTTGAAATCAGACTAAATTTCCGCTTTTGTAAATCGGGTTGCAAAAATACGAAAATGTACAGTATCCGCAAGCACTAAACCAATAAAAAGACTCTCTTGATGCATTTATGGGATTATTGTTATATCTTTACCGGGAAGAATCGACACCAAAATTTCATTCGTCATGAAGCCATTCATACTCCTCGTTGCCGTTTCACTTTATGTTATGTCTTTGCAAAGTCAGGTCATAGTACCCGAACGCCATGGTAAGACTAATATCCGGGGCGCTTATGATGAGCCTCTCCCCTTCCCCATGACACAACAGGGCGTTGTGGTCACGCCGTATCAAAGAATGGTGCACCAAGATCGGCAAAGCGATGGCATGAAACGTCTGGACAGCATGGTGTTACAGTTCTACAACAATGACCTGAATACAATCTTGAACTATTGGAAATACACATACGAATACAATGCTGCCGGGCAAAACCATTCAATGATTTTTGCCGAATGGGATCTGAAAAAGTGGGATTGGCTTCCGCAGCATAAAATGGTCTTGTCATACGATCCGAATGGGTTAGTGGAAGAGAGAAGGGGATACTTCTACTTCCCTTCATACTGGGACACCTTGCATTTCCCCTGGATTCCGGATCATAAAGTGATCAACCTTTATAACCAGAATCATCAGTTGGTAGAATCAATAGATCACCGTTGGTTGATGGGTCCTATGCAGTGGCGCCCCTCAATGCGGGTGTTAACCGATCTCGACTCCGCAGGCCGGCCGTTGATGACAGAGCTGTTTTCCAGAGACCATCAACAATCGGTATGGAATAAATCGATGCTGGTTAAGTATGTCTACAACACTGAAATGTTGCCGGCTGAGATCATAAAGCATCTCTGGAGCGACTACCGGAATACTTATCAAATCCGCAGAAGAACCCTTTTCACATACGACCATTACGGCCAGGTGAGCAATGAGATATTGCAATGGTATGATACCCTCACCGGATTATACCATAACAGCCAGATGCTCACTCTGGAGTGGGATCAAAACAACAACCTGATTCAGGAAATCCTCTATGGATACAATTACTATTCACCGGGATGGAATCCTCAATGGAAATACGAGTTTGATTTTGATGCCACGCAAAACATTACGGCCAGAAACAGTTTCTACTTCAACTACTCTTTGCAGCAGTGGGATCATATGAGCATGGATGATCTGTTTCATGACAATAGCTGGACCTATTCAGATCTGTTGTTGCCTTATGTAATTGATATGAACTCGCCGGAGTACTTCCGACACAAACTCGACAGTGTAGTGGGGTATCAGGCAATGGGACTGGCGTGGGAGCGAATCCAGGTGGGTAAGTATTATTACTCTCTGTATCAACCTATTGCTGTAGATGTGCAGCAGCCACTGCGGCATAAGGTGTATCCTAATCCTGCTACCACCATGGTGACCTTCGAACTACCTGAGTTGGATGGAAGGTTCCGGGTTGGGTTATACGATCTCACCGGCCGGCAGATTTTGCACAAGGAGTTCAGCAGGCAGGTGTCATTTTCTGTTTGCAATTTATCTCCCGGTGTCTATATCTACCGCATAAACGGTGCGAATGGCTTGGTGCAAACCGGAAAACTTGTAGTGGGGTTATAAGACGCAGAGCTGTACAACCCCTCCACGACTCTGTAAGAGGTTTTTCGCACAGTTACAAAGCTGCGGAATCCTCTTTGCGTTCTTCAAGTATCGCTGAAGAAGGATCGTCTTTTCCCCTGGAAGTGCGATGAATCTGTTTTAACCGATGGTAACAGGATCCCCCAGGAACCTGGGTTGTTTACCAAACAGCAGGTCAAGGATCATTTTCACCCGGGCCAGCCTCTCCCGCAAACTGTTTCTCAAACCGGAATATCCACTCACATCTCCGGCACAAAAGCCAACTGCCTCTATACCCTTTCTGTGGGCTATATAAATGGCTCTTTCAACATGAAACCGTTGAGAAATCACGGTGATTTCCTGCTGTCCGAAAATCTCCCTGCTTCTGACCATAGAATCAAGTGTCCTGAAACCGGCATAATCGAGATAGATCCGCTCAGATGGTATCCCGCGCTCCACTAAATCGCGCTTCATGGTGGTGGGTTCATCGTATCCGGGGGTTGAATTGTCGCCGCTCACAATAATGTAATCGATCTTCCCTGAATCAAACAGCTGTACCGCAGCGTCTATCCTGTATCGGTAATAAAGATTGACTCTGCCATCCACCAGGTATTTCGCAGTCCCCAACAACAACCCAACCCGCTGATATGGAATCTCCTCAGTGGAGTGGTAAATACTCCCTTCAGCCTTTCTGATCACCAATCGGTTCGAAATCAATACAACCAACAGGAGTGAAATCACAAGGACCCACAACATGCGCTTGATCCATCTGCCTATTCCTCTGGTTCTTTTCATCTTGTTATTGCCTTGTGTTACCCATATCAGTACTCAATCCTTCACACAACGAACAGAGAGTGCGAACTCATGCCTTCCGGTACTATACAATACATCCTCATAATCGTACGACATAAAAATAGCCCAGGCATCTCCCGGGTCAGCGTCGGATGCTGTCCACCAATACCCGTTGCCACCGATGTACCTGAACCCTCCTTGAGCACTCCTCTGCCCTCCCGGAAGAGCAGTAAAACCCAATTCGTTCGTAGCTCCCAGGTTAGGACTCCTCCAATGGGTAGTGTCGGCCTCCTTTAATTTTCCACCTGCAAAAAAGGCACCCCCCACATAATTGACCAACTCTACCCACTCATAGTATCCAGGCAAATGCCAGCCTGGTGCACAGGCACCTTGCACACCACTTATGCTGTCAAAAGTACCAGATGCCCCTGCCATCGCAGCAGGCCAGTTGTATAATACACCATAAGATGCAAAATTATCCGTGCTTTCAGCCTCAGATACACTGGATCCATAATACTCATATACAAAATAAGATGGCGTTGATATAGAGCCTGCGCTCCCGGAAACGACCATCGGCATATAGCGAAGGTTCTCGGCCATCCATACCTGATTACCGATCTTCACTGTTTTATAGACTTTTCCATCACGCGGATCAACAATGGTGTCGAATGTAGTCACTCCGTTGCCCCCGTTATTCTCGTTCTTCCATTATCGTCCTTCTTACATCCGCTGGATATCATCAGTGAAAGTCCAATAATCAGCAGCGAAAACAGGAATAAAGGTGTGGAGTTGTTTCTTACTCTCTTCATACTAGCTGGTTTATGTGAATAGACGTTCCTCTTCTCAGTAAAAGGTGATGCAAAACCTGATATGAACCAACAAGTTCGTTAACACTTCGCTAAAATACATTTTTCTTGTCAATGAATGGTTTTTTTTCACGCGAAGACAAGAGAGACGTAGAGCCATGAAATCTCTCCGCGCCTCATTGAATTTTTTGTCATCCGGAGACGCGGAGTCTCAGGGCGAGGCTAATACGCTATTAAAATACCAGGGACCGTCTTTGGTGGCTGAAAAAAAAAAGATGTAAGTTTGTTGTAGTTAACAGTTGAAATAAAAAGTGCATTTTGAAACCACCTAAACCACACGCCTTATGAAAAAGCTTTTGTTGCTTATGCTTGTTGCCACCTTGCTGCTTTCGTGCGGCAGATCAAAGAAGTCCCCTGAGTTTATGTTAGCTATGGATGAAATGGAGTGGGTAGATGAACTCGATGATATTGATTGGGAGGCAGAGATGGATGATTATGAGGGTGAAGAGTCTGCGGAAGTCTCTGAAAAGATTACCCGGAAAATCATTAAAACCGGCAGATTAAAGCTGGATGTGCAGGATTTACTGGATGAAAAGCGGAGGGTAGATGCCCTGGTTCGCAGTGTAAATGGTTATTATGAAGAGGAGAATCTGCGAAGCACCAACAGCAAAGAAATTTACACCCTCACCATCAGGATCCCCTCTAAAAACTTCGAACGTTTTATAAACAGTATCGAGCTGGGCGGCAATGAGATTGTGCATAAATCGATCGAGGCAAAAGATGTGACGCTGGAATATGTAGATCTTGAGACCCGCCTCGAGAACAAAAGGCTCTATATGATACAGTACCGTGAGCTGCTGAAGAGTGCCAAAAGCATGGATGACATTCTGAGGATCACTGAACGTGTGCGCAGGCTCGAAGAGGAGATAGAGAGTACTGTACGAAGACTAAGGTATCTGTCGAATCAGGTGTCGTACAGCACCCTCCATCTGACATTGAGTCAGAAAAAGCCCTTCCGATACGTGGCAAAACAGCGTGCTGCTGCCGGTGAAAAGTTCAAGCAAGCCTTTTACGGAGGGTGGCACCATTTTGTGGATTTCCTGTATGCATTGACGTACAATTGGGTTGGAATTCTCTTTGCCCTGATCCTTTTCCCTGTGCTGTACAGAAAATACAGAAGATGGATGCGAAAGCGCAGAGAAACCAAAGACCAGATGATCAATGAGGGATAGTCGGATAGCAGTGCAGATGACCACTATGGTACCACCACTTTCTGTGTCAAAACCTTCTCCTCATACACCAGTCTAAGCACATAGGCACCGGCAGCCAAATCAGGCAGGTTCAGTGTAGCTCCTGGTGTGCAATGAACCGAGTGGTAAGTTGCCACGATTTTGCCTGTAAGATCTTTGACCACAATCTCCTTCACATAGAGATCTCTTCCTGCGGTGAGGTGCATTGTTCTGTCAGCGATGTGTACACCAAAGCGCATGGCATCCGGTTCTTCGATGTTATCGATCAACGTGGTGAACGTCTCTTCATTGCCATATGCGATACCCAGGTTATTGGTTGCAAATGCTCTCACATAATACGCAGTGTTGTCTGACAGCCCTGTGAGGTTGCTTGTAAACGATCCGGTTCCGGTTCCTTCGTTGTTAAACATATCGGAGATGGTTGGGTTGGGCAGAATCGACCAGCATATCCCTCTGGCTGTTACGGTAGCGCCTCCGTCGGAGGTTACGTCACCACCGCTGATTGCGCCGTAATGTGAAATATTGGTCACGGGAGCTGTGGTCACGGTTGCGATGGTAGCGGGAGCTGATGTGGTGAAAGAGACCTCATTGCCATATGCGGTACCGATGTCGTTGGTAGCGTATGCACGCAGGTAGTATGTGGTGCTTGCCTGCAGTCCGGTTACCTGGCTGGTGAAGGTGCCTGTACCCGTGCCATCATTCGTTGTTGGATCGGCCACGGTGGGGTTGGGAGAGGTGCTCCAGCACACTCCACGGGCTGTCACAGCTGAAGAGCCCTGCGCTGTCACATTACCACCGGCGGTAACTCCATTGGTTGTCACATTGGTAGCCGCCGTGGTGGTGAGAGTGGGCACCGTACCGTCGAACAGGTGTACATTATCGACCCAGCAGTTGTTGCCATTGGCGCTGTAGGCTTTAAATGCTATCATGAGATTTTGTGCACCGGTGAATTGTTGCAGACTTACGGTCTCTTTTCGCCAATGTGCTGCTGCACCCGGGGTGAAATCGGCTGTATCCGCAGGCAACGTGGTGAGCGAGGGTGAGCTGTGTGTTGACTTCAGGTATAAAGGAGGTGTCCCCGGAGTAAAGGAGACACCACCATCGGTGGAAACCAGCACCTGCAGTGAATCGTTTTCCAAGGTTCCTGTACGGTGTGCCACATCAAACTGAAGGGCAGGGTGGCTCAACGAAGAGATATCAAAAGCGGGCGATTTCAACATGGCGCTGTTGCCGGCAAGGGTGGAGTAGAAATCGGCAAATATGGCTGTATCATTGGCCACTCCGGTAGCTCCTGTGGCCAGACCGGAAAGCCAGATACTGCTCACACCTGATATAGTCCAGTAATCAGGACTGCCAAAGGTCTGGAGGTATGGCAATGCTGATGAAGGAGCCGGTATTACTGTATACACCACTACCAGGGTGTCGTTTTGGGTGCTCAGGTCTCCGGTTAGCTCGGTAAAATACTTGATGGTATACACACCCGGGGTGGTTGGCGAGAAGGCGTTGGCACCGGTGAAACTCACGGAGGTGGTGCCATTTTGATTGATGGATGTAGTAGTGTTCACGGGGCCCACCGGAGGGCTCCCGTCAACATAGTATCTCACCGGAATATTGTTTTGTGCGGCCAGACCATAGTTCACCACCACAGCCTCAAGGTCGTAGCTACCCCCGGCTACCAGGGTAGTGCCTGTGGGTGGTGTAGCCGATATCACGCCCACATCGGTTTGCAAGGCAAACTTAGGCTCCACCATAAACCGGAAGAAGTTGTTTGGCGCAAAATCTGTCCATGTTGTACCACCTGAGGGTGAGGTAAAAAAGAATGTGCCGGGCCTGATAGGAACTTCAGGCTGGTACGCAAAACTCACATTGCTGGTACCCACTTGCCTGACACCAACAAAGAAGTCACCCGTAGGAATAGACACAGGAGGATCAATCAACACAGTATAGATACCGGTTGTAGAGATGCTTGTTGCCGTGGAATGCAGCAGTCCACCCGGTGTACCTGTTGCAGTAGCAGACCAAATACCCAGTTGAAAAGGCTGTCCGCCATTGGCAAACTGTACATCAACCTGGTTGATGCTTTGTACACTGTTGGTGGTGAACTTCGCCACAAAGTCGCCCGTGGCATTGTTGAAACCAACACCCCCGGCAGCCACAGACCCCTGTGCGTAACTGTATGAGTTCAGGTTGGTCTCCATCACCTTGGTCACTTCGTTGTTGAGCGGGTTGTCATCAGCAGGTAACGAAACGGTGATATTGTTGATGCCGGTATTGGTCGGTGAAAAGGAAGCAAAAGAGATCAATACTGAATCACCGGAGGCCAATGCCGGAACATTCTGAACGTTCTGATACGGATTGGCGCCTGTGATGTCCAGGGTACAGGAGGTGGCAGGCATCGCAGCAGACCCGGTGTTCTTTACCCAGGCAGTGATCGTTTGAGGATTCCCGAAGGGTATCGGCGTTTTTCCCATCGTGTACACCTCTAAAATAGCACGGTCGTTTTGCATCATCGGCATAAATCGTAACATTCTGCCCGGATCAGGCAGCACATTGTTGCGAAAATTAAAAGCATTGCCGGTGTAATTGCCACCCATGAAAGTGGCAGCACCCCACAAGGTCACTGAACCCTTGGTCACCGTGATCATTTGTGCAGATCCGGAACCCGATCCTTTTAAACCAACAGTGGCCGACTTCCAGTTATCAGGGTTGGCCGAGGTGATAAAATCACCGTAAACAAACTCTATGATATTGGTAGTTTCATGAAGATGAATCTGAAAGTTGATATCATTAAACTGCACAGCCGGCGAAGTGGTGTTGTCGCGCATGTTCTTAAACTGAATGATACACACCCTGTTGGGCGCTGTGCCACTGGTATGCACACGAAATTCAGGGTTGGTGCCACCCGTTAGGTCATGGTTGAATGCTGCAATCAAGTTTACGTCGGCCGGATTGGTACTGGCAAAGGGTCCTCCGGTGTAACTCTGAGCGCCTGAGAAGAAAAGTGCTGCCGATGAGGGAGGACTGGCCCCCAATCGGATGAATCCGTTGGTGTTCAGTACAAACTGTGTAAACGACTGGCCGTTAAAATGAAAAGAGAAGCCAATGTTTACAGGTGATGAATTCGCATTGTCAAAGCTTGTCGTGGTGATAACCGTGCCATTGCTGCCAAGGTCAACATACGTTCCTGGTATATTCTGGCAGTTGGCCAAAGGAATGTTCAACTGCGCAGATAGCCTGCCTGACATTGAGAGGAAAACAAATAAAACAACAAGTAATGTAACGCCTTTAACGTTGCCTTTTAAACAAGGATTCGGGGATTGAGGGGATGATTTCATGCCAAACTTTTTTTATGGTTTTCAAAGGATAAAGATAGTACAGAATAGCTCCTAACCTGCACTTGTTTTATGAATAATGTGGAATTATCAACCAATCCAGTATGTATAAGCCTGATAAACAGCAAAATAAGATGTGTAAAATTTTATTTGTTATGGGGTGCAGGATGTTGTAATGAAGTGGTTTACCCGGGAAGTGGGGCTGCTGAGAGTCTCATAGAGAGCACCACGCTGGAAAAGACCAGGTGTGCGATGGCATAGACAGTAACCACTACAAAGCTGGTGGCTACCACAAAAGATGTTCTGGCCGGTGTTGCTACCTTGGTCATGGGTTGTGCTCCATAGTGGAGCAGCACGAGGGCATATATTACCCCGGGAAGCTGCACCCATGCCCATTTGGGGTTGATCAGAAAGATGCCCGTGAGAAAAATGGGGGTCCAGGCGTATGTTAGCAGTCGCAAGGTGTTTATGAAATCGATTTCAACTTTGAAAACAGGCATAATATGACCCATGATCACTGCTGACAGGAAGAGGGTGGCCAGTACCCGTAAGACATAAATCAGCGCATTTTGTATGCCGATATCCCAACCTTTGGTGTAGAGAAATCCGAGTTCTCCTGAATAGGTTTCTCCTACCAAACCCCATCCAAGAATGATGGCTGCAACCGGTATCAGCAACAACGGCATCAGGTAACCAATAAATAGCGCTTTCACCCCTTGCTTCTTTTCAGAAATGAGCTGCCACTCCTTTTCAGGTTGTGATAATAAATCTGATATATGTTTTAAGACCCTCATCTTTTGGCAGTATGGGTGTAAGGCTGACCTACGCTGTTTACTCTGTTCTCATCGATGAGATCGCTCCTGTTTCAGGGTCCATGACGAACCGTGTCACAAACCAAGGCAGTCGTTCTGTGCTGCCAAACTGAGGTAACGGAATTCCTGTCTCTTTTTGCAGCCTGTTGCCAAGAAAGACTGACACCCTTGACCATTCAGGGTTCCGGTATACAAAACCGGTAGCATACTGTTTGTTCAACAGGCTGTCGTGCACGTGGTATTGATGGAACTTTTGTCTGTTGAGGTTCACTCCACCAGAGCAACACTGAATGTAGAGCACCTCCCCTCGCTGACTTTCGGTTGGCATCAACCCCTCCTGTGACGAAAAGCGCATCATTGGAATGGGAACACAATCATCTCCCTGGTCAGGTGTCAGGATGTATCTTCTGGAGTGTACCGTTTGAATGTTTAACCCTGTAAACAGTTCAATATACTCCCTTTCAATACGTTCCAGTTCATCAACCATGTATCTGATGGTGACAGGATCGTAAGGGATCTCCTGGAAGCCGGTTAACAAACGCAAACGCTCTTCCCGGATCTTCAAGATAAGGTCGGCTGTCTCTTTGGCTCGTTGCTCGATGGGCTTCTCCACCATTTTAGTTCGCAGTACGCGTTTTTCAACCGTCACTGAATCCATCATTACGTGCTCAATCACCGTGTCAACCTTTTCATACAGATTGCTCTCTGCGTGTTGTTTGAAGACTGAAGAGTAGGAGATTTGTGGTGCTGAAACAAAAGTTCCTCCCACCACATATTCACGACCATCCACCAGATCCCCGGTAAGCATACCATGAGGGTTTAGATTTACCTGTAGAGCGGAGGGGACTGAAAGTGTATCCATATTGCCCATTGAAACGAAATAGAGTTGTTTGGGATCAGGGATGGCTGTGGTGTTCAATACAATATCTTCTAATTGCCAAAACACCGATGGGTTGGTGATCACATTGTCAATACCAAGGTATTTGCTGGCATAAGCTGCATAGGGCCCTTTTACCAGTTCAGTGCGCTTTGCCTCTACCACTACTTCGATACGTGTTTGAGGCAACATATACCATACACCGCCGGGTTTTGGTGGAATCAAAGTGTCATCAGCACCAATCACCATAAATGGAGGCACAAAGGGCTCTGCCATCGTTCTTTGTTGCAGCATTGGGTAGCATGAGGTAAGAAGGCCTGCGGCAATACATATCAGTAATACTATTGAAAACAGATTGCGTATCATCTTTTTTTAGGGCAAAAGTATAACAAAAATGGTGTAATATCAAGCGGGGAAATCTTCATCTCACATCCGGGATACGTTTACTTTTTCCAACGGGTAATGGCCAGCAGCAGCATAAAGGTGATCAGACCATTGATAATAAGGATTTCAAATCCCACATGATACCCTTCAACCCAGGTTTCCCAAAGGTATTTGGTGAGATATGCCAATACAGGCGATAGAACTGCAATGATGGGTACGATATGGTCTCTCACTTTCAACCGGGTGAACAGTCCGAATGCGAACATTCCGAGGAGTGGTCCGTAGGTGTAACCTGCAATATCGAACAGCTTTTCGATCACCGCTTTGTCGTTAATGGCGCCAAACAGCATGATGGCTCCGATCACAAGTAATGTAAAGCCAATGTGCACCAACCTGCGGTAATGGGTTCGTCGTTGTGGTGTCAGTGTTTTTTTATCCGGAAGTCGGAGGATATCGATGGTGAAGGAGGTGGTCAGGGCAGTGAGGGTTCCGTCGGCACTTGAATATGCGGCCGCAATCAACCCCAGCAGAAAAGTGATGCCCGCTATGCCGCCCAGTACAGTGAGCGTGATGGTAGGGAATAGATCATCGGTCATTACCGGTATAGCAATACCCTGTTTTTCAGCATAAAGAAACAGTGAAGCACCCAGAAACAGCACCAGAAAATTAACAGGGATCAACATAGCACTCATCCAGTACATGTTTTTTCGCGATTCACGGTATGTTCTGCAGCTGAGGTTCTTCTGCATCATGTCCTGGTCAAGACCGGTCATCACAATGGTGATAAACATGCCACTGAAAAACAGCTTTAAAAAGAAGTTTCGGTCTTTCCATTCTGTGAAATAGAACATTTTACTGTAATCGCTCTGCATTATTTCGGTTGCCATCTCTCTAACGCCACCAGACCAGCTTGCCGAGAGCAGTACTACAGATGTAATAATTGCAATGAGCATGAAAGTGGTTTGCAAAGTATCTGTGATTACGATGGTTTTAATGCCTCCCCGGATTGAATACAACAGGATGAGCGTAACAAAGAGCACCACCACCGCTTCGAAGGGGACTCCCCAATGTTGGAACACAAAGAGATAAAGTACATTGACCACAATGTACACCCTGAACGAAGCACCGATGAGCCTTGACAGGATGAAGTAGGCAGAACCGGTCTTGTGGCTTGCCATGCCAAATCGCTGGTTGAGGTATGAGTATATTGAGGTGAGCTTGAGTTTGTAATAGACCGGCAGCAGCACATTGGCGATCACGATATAGCCAGCCAGGTAGCCAAATACAAGCACCATGTAAGAAAACGAAGAAGAACCAACATAACCGGGTACGGAAATAAAAGTAACGCCCGAAAGTGAGGCACCTACCATACCATAAGCTACCAAGTACCATTTTGAAGACCTGCTGCCCAGGTAGAACGCCTCGTCATCTGATTTTCTTGAGGTAACATATCCTAATATAAATAATGTCAATGTATAAGCACCAAAGACGATTAAGATGGAAGCAGCAGTCATATTCTGATGATTACAATCAATGGGTGATGGAACACCTCAAATGTTTATTTTTGCACAAAAATAGTCTTTTTCATCAGGCACTAAAACTGAACGCATCGGGATGATCACTTTACCATCGCAACTACTTGAACAGGCAGTAGAAGAGCTGTCAAAAATGCCCGGCATAGGGAAGCGCACAGCCTTGCGGTTGGCTTTGTGGATGCTCAAGCAGGATGAGCAGCACATCGCCATTTTAGGTACTTCGTTGATCAGATTACGGAATGAGATTCAATACTGCTCAAAGTGCTACAACATTTCTGACACCCCCTTTTGCAGTATCTGCAGCGATCCCCGTCGTGACCAAACCTTGGTTATTGTGGTGAAGGATATCAGGGATGTGATGGCTATTGAGCAAACAGGGCAGTACCGTGGTCTTTATCATGTGCTGGGTGGTGTAATCTCCCCTTTGGATGGCGTGAGTCCTGACGATCTGACGATCAAACCTTTGCTGAATCGTATTGCCGATGATGAAATCAATGAACTGATTCTGGCGATGAACCCGGATATAGAAGGCGATACCACCGCATTTTATATATACAGAAAACTCGAAAAGAGCAACCTGACTGTGTCAACCATAGCCAGGGGTGTACCTGTGGGTGACGACCTTGAATATGCTGATGAGGTCACTTTGGGGAGATCCATTCTCAACAGAGTGCCTTACAGCAACAGCAATAAATAGTGTATGGGCGAAACAGGTTACATAGGATTCAGCACACATAATGCTGTTTTACAGCACTTTTATAGATATTGAATAGCAATAGACATCCGATGATGACAGATCTTTTTTCATCATAATATAATGTAACGTGTATTTATGTTGCGCTTTGTAGTAAAAGTGCTATTTTTGCACCTCAATTTCAGAAATAAACATGGCAAAGAAAACAGACAAAACACAGGAGAACATCCAGGTTGTTGAAGAGGCATTAAGCAAAACCGAAATGTTTCTTGAGAAACACCAGCAGACCATCCTTTATGGTTTGGCAGCGGTAGTCATTTTGATTGGAGTATATTTTGGTTACGAGCGGTTTATTCGACAGCCGAAGGCGCGTGAGGCCCAGGAGCAGATGTTCATAGCTGAGAAATACTGGGAACAGGACAGTTTAAATCTGGCGTTGCATGGTGACAACCTCAACTTAGGTTTTCTGGATATCATCAGCAGTTATCGCAGAACACCAGCCGGCAACCTGGCGCGTTTTTATGCAGGACATATTTATCTGGTTCAGGGTGAATATCTCGAAGCCATCCATCACCTTGAGCGTTTCAAAGCCCGGGACCCCATGGCCGGTCCTACCGCTCTGAGAATGCTGGGTGATGCTTATCTAGAGCTGAACGATCATGCGAAGGCGGTTGACTATTATCTGAAGGCTGCCAAAGAAGCCAACAACGAGGCGTTAACACCGGAGTTTCTTCTGCGCGCCGGCATGACATATGAAATCATGCAGGACTGGGAGAGAGCCCACGATACATATACCCGCATTAAAAAGGATTATCCAAACTCTCACAGGGCAAACAACATCGACAAATTCATTGCCCGTGTTGCGCTGTATATGGAGCATGGCCACCAGGAGTAGTGCGTAAGTAGCGCTCCTTTTGATTCAGCAGAATGGAAAAGAAGCAAGATTTATCTGAAGTCCCTTTGGTTACTTTTCAGGGGATAGAACATGTACATGTTGCAGTGGTTACTGCTGCATGGAATCCTGAGGTAACCGATTCAATGCGTGATGCAGCCATACAGTACATGATAGAGTGCGGGGTGCAACGTGATCACATTCACATTGAGGAGGTACCTGGCAGTTTTGAACTTCCGCTGGGTGCTCAAACGCTGTTTGAGAACAAAGACGAAGTGGATGGGGTTGTTTGTATCGGTTGTATTATCCAGGGTGAAACACGCCATTTTGATTTTATTGCTGATGCTGTCGCCAACGGCATTATGAGGGTGTCACTTGAGTACAATGCACCTGTCAGTTTTGGGGTGCTCACCACCAACGACCAGCAACAGGCTCTTGAACGTGCCGGTGGCAAGCATGGCAACAAAGGGATTGAAGCAGCGCATGCGGTGCTGTCGATGATTCGTCTCTACAGAGCAACCGACAATGATTTATGACCAATGAAGCACCAGCTTTGAAAGTGGTTTTTATGGGCACTCCCGGGTTTGCCCTCCCCTCTCTTGATGCCATATTCCGATCACAGCACCACATAAAGGCTGTAGTAACCGCCCCCGATAAACCGGCAGGGAGAGGCAGAAAGATGCGACCGAGTGCCGTAAAAGAGTATGCTGTTGGGAAACAATTGCCACTGCTTCAGCCTGAGAAAATGAATGATCCAGCTTTCATTAACCACCTGAAAGAGCTTGCTCCCGATGTGATGGTGGTGGTAGCTTTCAGAATGATACCCGAAGTGGTATGGAGCATACCGCCACTGGGAACTTTCAATCTGCACGCCTCTCTGTTACCGCAGTACAGAGGGGCCGCTCCGATCAATCATGCGGTGATGAACGGAGAAACAACTTCAGGCCTCACTACTTTTTTCATTGATCATAAAATAGATACCGGGAATATCATACTTCAGGATAGCATCAATATCGCACCGGAAGAGACGGCAGGTGAGCTTCATGACCGCATGATGTTGACCGGAGCTGACCTGGTAATGGAAACCTTGCGCTTGATTGCGTTAAAGGACGTAAGGCCCATCCCTCAAGATGAGCTGGTGTCTGCAGGGTTTCCGCTAAAAACTGCTCCCAGGATATTTCCTGAGCACACACAGATCAACTGGAGCAAGTCTATTGATACCATATATAATCAGATCAGAGGGCTTTCCCCTTACCCCGGAGCCGTATTTGAGATGCAACACCCGGATGAAGGGATTAAACGAATGAAGGTGTTTCGTGCATCCATTGACCATCGGCCGAACGATGTGGTCTCCCCGAAGTTAGTATCTGATCACACTGAAGGGCTTTATGTTTTACTTCCTGATGGCATACTTAAGCTCCTTGAAGTGCAGTTAGAAGGGCGGAAAAGGATGTCTGTGGATGCTTTTTTAAGGGGTTTTCCCATTGACAGCAGGTGGAAACTACTTTGAAAAGGTAGCTAAAACGCCCTGTTTTCAGCCTGAAATAGCTCTGAAATCCCCTATTTTATTAACAATTCAGCCATTTTTTCAACAAAATCGCTCTTTTTTGCTGATTTTTGTTGACTTTTCTTAGAAATAGCTTATATTTGCGTGAATTAAAGGTAACTCTTCTATTTAGTCACTAACCAAAAAAAAGAACATGAACAAGGCAGAATTGATTGAAGCAATGGCTTCGCAGGCAAACATGACAAAAGCCGATGCAAAGAAAGCGCTTGACGCATTTGTAGGCGCAACCACCAACGCACTGAAAAAGGGTGACAGAGTGGC
>SKPS01000148.1 GCA_007119395.1 Lentimicrobiaceae bacterium | reverse complement strand
GGAACCACCGGGGTGTATGACAACCGTGATATCCGCGACGACATCGGCTTTATCAAGATGGCACTGGATGTGGGCGTTGGAGGCGAATACAACCTGGCAGGGACCACCTCCTTGCTGGTAGGGTTGAGCTATCTGAATGGTTTTACCAACATCACCAGAAAAGAGAGTGAAATGCTGCGCTATCTTGGTGGCGACAATGCAAAGATGAAACAAGTGTTTTATGGGCATACCCTTATGCTCAGCGTGGGCGTACTATTTTAATGGATGATGAAAATAGCTCTTGCCCAGTGCAATTTCCATATTGGTCACTTTCCCTTTAATGAGCGTTTGATCGCTTCGCACATCAAACGAGCCCGGGCGGCAGGAGCTGATCTGGTGGTTTTCTCTGAACTGGCAGTATGTGGTTATCCCCCGTATGACCTGCTGGAATTTAACGACTTTATCAATGACTGCTATGCCTCCATGAACCGGTTGGCAGCAAAATGTAAGGATATTGCTGCCATTGTGGGTGCTCCATACCGCAATCCTGACTCCATCGGAAAGCCGTTGTTCAACGGGGCATGGCTTCTGCAACATGGGGAAGTGAAACAGGTAGCGCGTAAAGCGTTACTCCCTACCTATGACGTCTTTGATGAATACCGCTATTTTGAACCGGCAACCACTTTTCAAGTGGTTGAGGTAAATGGCGTTCGAATCGCATTGACCATTTGTGAAGACCTGTGGAACATCGGTGAAGAGAGGATGTATACCTGCAGCCCCATGGATGAGCTGATGAAGCAAAACCCTGATGTAATGGTGAACATCGCAGCCTCACCTTTCGACCGTGCACAAGTGGAGGTGCGGCGTGGAGTGCTTGCAGAGAACGCCATCCGTTACCAACTCCCACTGGTCTACGTAAACCAGGTTGGAGCACATACAGACCTGCTGTTTGATGGTGGCTCACTGGTTATGAACAAAAAGGGAGAGGTGGTGCAACAGATGGCTTTCTTCTCTGATGAGTTTGAGGTATTTGACCTCAGCACTGTTGGAACGGCGCCCATCACCCATGAGACCAGGGAGTCTTCCCTGGCTTTATGCCGAAAAGGTCTTGTGATGGGAATCAGAGATTACTTTAGGAAGCTTGGTTTTGAAAAGTGTGTACTGGGTTTATCAGGAGGGCTCGATTCAGCATTGGTCATGGTGCTGGCAGCAGAAGCCCTGGGGCCGGAAAATGTAACAGGCCTGATGATGCCTTCGCGCTACTCCAGTGATCATTCGGTGGCCGATTCAAAAGAGCTTGCTGATAATCTCGGTGCAACAGTCGAACTCATCTCCATTGAATCTGCTTTCAATTCCATAGAAGGCACCCTGACGCCTTGGTTTGCGAATCTCCCCGAAGATGTAACCGAAGAGAACATTCAGGCACGCATCAGGGGCGTTTTACTGATGGCATGGGCCAACAAGTTCGGGCACATCCTGCTCAATACTTCCAACAAAAGTGAAACCGCTGTGGGGTACGGCACTTTGTATGGCGATATGTGCGGAGCCCTCTCCGTGATCGGAGACCTCTATAAAACCGATGCCTATGCGATGGCAGAACTGATTAACCATCCACAAGAGATCATCCCAGAAAACATTCTGCGTAAAGCTCCATCGGCGGAGCTGAGGCCAAACCAGAAAGACGAAGATTCACTGCCCCCCTACCCCGTTTTAGACCGGATCCTGAAGATGTACATTGAAGGGCGACAGGGGATCAGCGAAATCGTCGCCCGTGGAGATGACCCCGGGTTGGTTCAAAAGATTGTAGGAATGGTCAATGCCAATGAGCATAAAAGGCGGCAAGCGCCACCTGTACTCCGCATCTCTTCCAAGGCTTTTGGCTACGGCCGCAGAATGCCCCTCGTATCAGGGTACCGTGGATAGCACGGGCCCAAAGGTATCAATCCCCGTATTGTCTGTATCAACAACCCTTGCGTCTATTCACAGACAGATACTCCCGGAGTTATCACCTTGCATGCTTACACGAATTTTGGTGGTTTTTCACTAGCTTTGCGCCAAGAAATCATCATCATGAAACAAGCAACCCAAAACAGAAATTACCGGCTGACGGCAGCAAACACACTCATGCTCCTCTTGCTGCTGGTCGTAATCGGATCACATGGATGCAAACGCCCCAACAGACTCGACGTGGACGTTTCAAATATCATAGTAAAACCAACGTTTCATCATTTTGATGACGCGCTGTTCACCATCCCCGACACCCTGTTCCTGCAACAGTTTCCGGATGTGTATCGCAGGTATTCGCAACTGTTTATTGATGCAGAACCCGATTCACTCCTGGTACGCGAAATGCGGCTGTTTGCCTCTGAACCCCGTTTTATTGAACTCTATGAGCGGAGAAGAGAGGTGCTGGGCAACATGGAGAAAGAAAAGGAGGCGATCACCCGTATCCTTCAACACTACCTCTACCACTTTCCCGATGCATCAGTTCCCGAGATTTACACTCACATCGTGGGGTTGGATCTCTCATTGCTGCAAGCCGCCATCCTGGTCACAGATACCGTGGCCATCATCAGCACCGACTTTTTCCTTGGTGAAGATTTTGAGCCCTACCGTTTCATTGGGATACCGCAATACCAAATCCGATGGATGAGACCCACGCAAATCCCACCACGGTTCGCCAGAGAACTCGCTTTTCTCCACGCAGGAAACCAGGACGAAGTGGAAACTATACTCGACGAAATGATCTACCAGGGCAAAATACTGTACTTTATGGATGCCATGATGCCCCGGGCGCACGACACAACAAAGATCAGGTATACCCATAAGCAGCTTCAATGGATTGAAGAGAACCAACGACATGTTTGGGCCTACCTTATCAACAACCAAATGCTCTACTCCAGTGACCTGCGTCACAGTCAGATGATGATCCAGGAATCACCCTTTACCGCTGCGTTTACTGAACAATCCCCCGGAAGAATGGGGCATTGGTTTGGTTGGCAGATCGTCAGACGCTTTATGGACAGACACCCGGAAGTGTCGGTACAAGAGCTGATGGAAATGGATGATGCGCAACAGATCCTCTCAGCATCCGGCTATAAACCCCGCTAACGAGCACAGGGAGCATAACAGCGCTGTGCCTGAAACGGTGTAGTCTTGATCAACATCCTGAATGGTTGTTGAATGAGGTACAGAAAATTCTTTCCCCTTTTGTGGTTTCGCATTGGGATTTCCGTATATTTGTGACAGATAAACATTTAACCATTGCAAGTCAACAATAACCAAATCCCCTCCATTATGAAAAGACTCATCACAACGGTAGCCTTTATCTGTGCTCTGGCACCTGTCACAGCCCAGGACCCCCTCTCTTTGTTGCTCGCTGAGGAGCTGAACAGGAACATGGAAGGCCTGGCCAATGAAGAGCTCCCGCCCTATTTCATTTCTTATCGTGTCAATGAAGAGCAGACGTATCATATTTCCACTTCGTTTGGTGAGATCATTAACACGATGAAAGAGCCGACCCATTCACGGCTTCTTACTGTCAACCTGAGGGTGGGGAGTCATGAACGAGACAACACCCATCCGGTCGGGTCAAGATACATCTATTTATTTGGTATGGTTGATACCGAAGGGGCTCCACTTCCGGTTGACAACAGTCCCCTGGCCATAAGGCAGGTATTGTGGAGTGAAACCATGAAGCAGCTGGGTGATGCCAGAGACCAATTTGCAATGGTGCAGACAGAGATTGCGACCAAGACAGGAACAGAAGACAGTTCAGATGATTTTTCACACGAAGATCCTGTGGTATATCACGATCCCCCGCTTTCGAAAGAGCTGTTCTCACTGGATGTGGAGGCTTGGGAGACAAGACTGAAAGAGTACTCTGCGGTATTCCTCCAGCACGACAGTATCCTGAGAGGACGTGCCAACATTGAGTACAAATTCGAACGCAAATACTTTGTATCCACTGAAGGGAGCAATATCTCGGAGAACCGATTGGTCTGCAGGCTTTTTATCATAGCTGAAACGATGGCGGATGATGGTATGGAGCTCCCTCTGTATCTAACCTATTACGGTCGTTCGCCAGATGACCTTCCACCACACGAAACCATCCTGTCAGATGTAGAGCAGATGGCTGATCTGCTGATGCAGCTCCGACGTGTACCTGTGGCAGATGCATACGCCGGACCGGCACTCCTCTCTCCCGAATCTGCCAGTGTGTTTTTTCACGAAATCTTTGGCCACAGGATTGAAGGGCACCGGCTAAAACGAGATTCTGATGCGCAAACTTTTAAAAGGAAGGTGAACGAGGTAGTGCTCAACGAAGAGTTGTCGGTCTACTTCGACCCGGCCACTGCAACTTTCAATGGCTATGTTTTGAACGGAGCATATAAGTTCGATTGCGAAGGGCAGCCCGGGCAGCGTGTTGATATAGTGAAAGATGGTGTTTTACATAACTTTCTGATGTCACGCACACCCATTGACAGCTTTCCGAACTCCAACGGGCATGGCAGAGCTGAGGCCGGCAAACAACCGGTCACGAGGCAATCAAATATGTTTATTGAAACCAACAAGCCATACACCGAAGAGCAGCTCAGGGAAATGTTGGTAAAAGAAGCACAAAGACAAGGCAAAGAGTATGGTTATTATTTTGTGGAGACCATGGGTGGCTATACGTTTACAGGGCGCCATTCTCCTAACGTTTTTAATGTTACCCCTGTACTTGTTTACAAGATATTTGTGGATGGCAGGGAGGATGAGCTGGTTCGGGGTGTTGACCTGATAGGGACACCGTTGGCAATTTTTGCTAATATTGAAGCGGCCGGTGACTCGCCGGGGGTTTATAATGGCAACTGTGGCGCTGAGTCCGGCAGGGTGCCGGTCTCAACAGTCTCTCCAATGCTGTTTGTTTCACAAATCGAAACACAGCGAAAGCATAGAGGGCAAGAGCGTTTACCCATCCTTCCAAGACCGTAAATTATGCTATCAATCATTAACATAAAACCTGATCTATGAAAAAGATAATATTGAGACATCTATTGTGTTTCCTTGCGCTATGGATGGTATCGGCCAATGGTGTTCAGTCACAGGAGAGCATATACCTCAAAGCGATGCAACAAGAGGTTCTCAGGGGAATGGAAGGGCTGGTGCTTGACCAGATGTTAACCCCGTCATTCATCAGCTACCATCTTGTTGATGCCAACACCCTGTACATCCAATCGGTGCTGGGTGGGATTGTCGTTTCGAGAAGCCAGCGGATGATCCCATTCAGCAACCGTATCCTGGTGATGCGTGATGGGGTCTCAAATGAGAATTTGGTGAGTTCTGACAACCTTTACCGCTTCCCCCGGTTTGCGCCCCGGATCCCTTTGACCGACAACACCGATGCAGTGCGCCGGGCACTATGGCTTGAAACAGACCGCAACTACAAGTCTGCTGTCAGAGCGTATGAAACCAAAGTGGCAGCCATTCGTCAGCAAAACCTCAGTGAGGAAGAGAGAGCGCTTACTGACTTTTTGCCTCACGCGAAAGAGCACGTAACCATACCCTATAGAAGCATGGAGTTCGACAAGCAGGAACTGGAGAGGATGGCGATGGCAGCTTCAGGGGTGTTTGCCGATTATGCTTCGATTGTGGCTTCTCAGGTTGATGTTTTGGTATTTGACGGAGAGGTATACTACCACAACAGCGAAGGAACCATCGCCCGATATCCGTTTCAGATTGCCGCACTGATCGTGAAAGCCGCTACCCAGATCCAGTCGGGTGAAGTGATCAATGAATACCTGACATACTTTGCCAAAGACATTTCCGATTTTCCAAAGAAGTCTGAACTCACTGCTGAGGTCAGGAAGATTGCTGAGCACCTGCAAACGCTCAGCCTTACAGAGCCTATTACGGAGGTTTATGTTGGTCCGGTTCTGTTTGAAGGGCAGGCTGTGGCAGAGGTGTTTTCTCAAGTGTTTTTCCGTGGCCGCGATCAATTAGCAGCCCGGCGCACTCCTATTGTCACCAGCCAGGAGTATGCCAGCTCTTCCCTGGGAGAGAACAGTCTTGAGACCCGCATCGGCAACAGAATCATATCACGAGATCTTAGTGTGATTGCTCGTCCACGGCTGGAAGATTACCTTGGCATCCGTTTGGTTGGCAGCTTTGGTTTTGATGCGGAAGGGGTGGTGCCTCCTGACAGCATAGTGCTTATTGAAGATGGTATTCTGCGCACCCTATTAAGCGCCAGGGTGCCTACGCCACAGGTAAGTGCATCAAACGGACACGCCCGACTGAGCCTGGAAGCGGGTGGTGTTACAACGGTTACAGCTCCCGGAGTGGTGCAGCTATTGGCAGACCCCGAAAATGCCGAACCAGTCATCGACCTGAGAGAAAAACTGCTTCAGACTGCCCGTGAAGAGGGGCTGGAATATGCCTACATTGTCAGAAAAATGACGTCACCATTTGTCAATTTTTCAAATATTGCAGGTGGCAGCCTCCTGGTATCAGACATAACAGGCTTCATTTTACAAACCAACAGACTGAACCCTATTAAAATATACCGTGTGTACGTTGAAGACGGCCGGGAAGAGCTGGTCAGCCTTACGGAAATAAAAGGGTTTGATGTTCGCTCATTTCGGCGAATCCTGGGTGCTGCACAAGAGCAGATGGTCTACAACACCATGTTGAATCCGGGAGGCCCTTTTTCAACCTTGTTTGGTTTTGAACTGGCAGGCTTACCTGTAACATTCATCACCCCAGAAGCCTTGCTGTTTGAAGAGATCGAATTGGTTCGTGAAACCCAACGATTGGTGAAGACGCTACCCCCGGTAGCCAGCCCTGTGGGGATGCCGTAACACACTACTGCATAGGGCAACAGCCTGCTCAGATGATGTAGGATCAACAGCCCGTGCTAAAATATTTTGTTGGCTTCGACAATAAACTGGAGCAATTCACTCCGCCCCGCACCGGTTTGGGCTGAAGAGACAAACGCAGGCGGAAGCTCTTCCCACTCCCTGAGGAGTGTTCGGCTATACCTGTCAATCGACTCCTTTACCTTGCCCTTTGACAGCTTGTCGCTTTTAGTAAAAACGAGGGCGAAAGGTAGTTGGTG
>SKPS01000141.1 GCA_007119395.1 Lentimicrobiaceae bacterium | reverse complement strand
GCGGTCAATCACCAACAGCCGAGATTCGTCACGGTTGTCAGGGGGATGACTGGCAATAAGATCCTGAGGCAAATCAAACTTAAACTGAGATAATTTCATGCTGCTTGTTCCTGTTGTTCTATGTATATAAAAAAATCATGCAAAGATACACAATTTCGAGGGGCTTGTCCAGTACTTTTTTAGAATTGGAACAACAAGCCCCAACAATAGTGTAACAAGCGGGTTCACTTTTTGTTAAGAGATTTTCAGCAACTCAAATCGGTGGTTGACCATGTTATTGTTCAGGTGATTCGATCAGGTTGCTGAATGCTTTATGGAATGTTTCGATGGAGAATGCCTTGTGTACATGATAGCTTCCTGATTCTGTTCGGCGGAGCGAGGTGAGGTAGGCGCAGGTGTTCAGTTGTTCGCCGATATCACGTGCCAAAGAGCGGATATAGGTGCCTTTTGAGCATTTAACGGTGAAGTGCACATCTGTTTGGTTTTCGAGGGAGGCTTCAAAGGAGTGTATTTCCACCGGACGTTGGGGCATCTCTACGTCGATTTGTTTACGGGCCATACTATACGCTCTTTTCCCGCCGAGTTTAATGGCAGAGAAAACGGGTGGCACCTGCATCTGGGGTCCGGTCAGCGAGCGGACGGCCTGCTGCAACAAACCGGGTGTAACATGTTGTATTGGCATGGTACGGTCTACCTCGGTTTCGCCATCCAACGAAGGTGTTGATTGTCCCAGGCGGATAATGCCGGTGTATGTTTTGGGTTCTTCCTGGAGAGAAGAGATCATCTTGGTGCTTTTGCCCACACAAACGATGAGGAGCCCGGTAGCGAGTGGGTCGAGTGTTCCGGCGTGGCCCACTTTGATTTTGGGAATCTGGCATTGGTATTTCAGGTAGACCCTCACCTTGGAAATCACATCAAAGGAGGTCCATCGCAACGGTTTGTCAACCGGGATGATGAGCCCTTGCTTCCGTAGCAAGCTCTCAAGGGGGTTAAGCTCCGATACCGTATCCAATGGCAATGGTTCCAACGATGAAACAATAGATGGCGAACCAAATCAGGTCGCCTCTTTTCACGATCCGTATCATCCAGCTACAAGCAAAAAGGCCGGCGAAAAAGGCACCGATAAATCCGATCATCAGCGCCATCGGGGTCACATCGGGTTGATCGCCACCGGCCATATCACCTGATATCAGAGAGAGGAAGTTTTGACCCAGGATAGGTATCAGCACCATCAGAAAGGAGAAGCGTGTAATCTCTTCTCTCCCTTTGCCCAACAGGAGTCCGGTTGCAATGGTTGCACCGGATCGTGAGATGCCCGGAAGAACAGCCACTGCCTGTGCGATACCAATGATCACGGCATCCCAGGGTCCAACTGCCCCTCCACGTGTGCGCGCAAAACGGGTGAAAGTAAGCAACATTGAGGTGATCAGCAACATCGAGCCCACCAACACCATGTTGCCGGTAAACAACACTTCCAATCGCTCCCCTCCATCCATAAACAAAGCCACCAAGCCAACAGGAATCATCGAGAGCAACACAAACACCACAAACCGCATCTCATCATTCCATTGGAACAGGAAAAATCCACGCAGGATCCTGATGATATCATTCCGAAAGACAACAATTGTACTCAACACCGTAGCACCATGCACCACAATGGTGAAGATAAGGCTCCTTTCGGCATCCACACCCAATATCACCTTACCTATTTCCAAATGGCCGCTGCTGCTAACGGGCAAAAATTCGGTAAGCCCCTGGAGAATCCCAAGGATCAACGCTTCAAGCCAATCCATACTGTGCTCCGTTTATTCAGAGGGTGTATCCTCTTTCGACCTCTTCATGATAGCCCACAATACCACGCTCATCCCACCCAAAATCATAATGGGCGCCAGGTACATACGCCGGAAGTTAAAGAGCGTGTCACCGGCAAAAACGGTAGGGTCTTCAGTGCCACCGCCGCCAATCAGAAAGTATCCGATCACAATCAAAACCGTACCCAAAGCCATCCATTTGTAATCATCTTTTGACATGGGCAGTTCATCAAAAACATTTTTTGCAGGCTTCTTTGCCACTCGTTTGCGTTGGGGCCCTTTCTTCTCAGTTTTTTTCATGTCTTATATAATGATTTGATTATTTACGTGTTATAAACTTTAATAATGATACAACAGGTCTGTCTTAATTCTGAGATATCGTCTGACGGCGAACCAGGTTGAGATGTATGCGATCATTATTCCGAGCAAAAGTACAAAACCAAACAATACCAGCAGTGGTTCAAGGTACGCAAAGGTGATGATATGATCAATTTCACGGTTTATGAGCACAAAAGTACCTATCAGCAAGCCAATGCAGAGCACCCCGCTGATGGTTCCCTGGACCACACCTCTTTTCAGGAATGGTTTTCTGATAAATCGTTGTGTTGCGCCCACCATTTGCATACTACGGATGATGAAGCGGTTGGCGAACACGGCCAGTCGGATGGTATTGTTTATCAGGGCAAAAGCAATAAAAAGGAGCAACACACTAAACGCCACCAGGGCAAGTCCGAACTGCTGCATATTTTCATTCACCTGCTCAATCAGTCCTCTGTTGTAATGGAATTCCGAAACGATCGGGCGGCTTAACACATCCTCTTCGAAGCCTGCCAGGCTGTCGATGTTGGCATAATCGGCATGGATCCGCAGCTCAATATGGTCATTGATAGGCGATTTGCCAATCAGCGCTACAAAATCCTCTCCGATGGCCCGTGCATACTCTTCGGAGGCTTCTTCCGCAGAGACAAAGCGGGTGCTTCTGACCGCATCCCGTGTGTCGAGATACTTCTGAAAGCGAAGGATCTCTGCTTCAGGCACATCATCAGCCATGTAAATGGTGAAGGAGTAGTTCTCTCTCACCTTGACGGCGACCTCCTGGGCAAAAATCATCGCGGCACCCGTAAGCCCAAGCATATACAGCACCAAGGTGATACTGATGCTTGTACCTATATATGCATTCCTTAAACGGCGGCGGGCAAACCGCTCCTCTTGTCTGCTCATACAGGGTGATAATTTTCGTTGCTAAATTATAAAAAAATGGTGGACGCAGTGTTGTAGTGAAGAAGAAAGTGTTCTAACTTTGAAACCATGAAAAAACAACGACTCACTACCCCGTTGTGGCACACATGCCGGTTGGCAATGAGCGCCCTGTTGGTTGGCTTACTGATAGGATCGGTTCCTTTGCAAGCCCAACGGATTGAATGTTTTGCCGGTGCCAACCTGCACCATTTGCGGTTGGTTAAGCCTTACTCTACAGGTTCTGATGTAGAGAGCAAAGTGGGATACACATTTGGGGTGGGCATCTCAAATCTGCGTGTTGCCCTTATACCCATTCGTGCCACATTGCATATCGAAACGACCCAATCATCGTTTTATCACCGCACCGGTGGCATGGGTGGAGGGTACTCTATGGAAGCTACCCATGACAGAACTTTGATCACGACAGGCTTTTACCCGATAAACTTCAGGGTGGCAAACAACCTCCGGATCCACATAGGGGTTGAAGGCTCATACCTCCTCTCTCAAAAATCCTCAGTAAAAGAACACCAGTTCGCCATCTCCAACCCGTCAGGATCCACTACAGAGTACAACCGTGTGGATGTGGGGAGAGACTCTCAGTTTGGCTTTGCCCTGGAAGCCTCATGGCATGCCATGATAAAAGAGCATTGGTTCCTGGCCCCCTGGTGCCGATTTGTGTATAATACCACTGATCCTTTTATCAATACCGTTTACGAAACACGCATGATGAAAACCCATGGCGGTGTGTCATTGATCCGCAGACTAGGCTTTGAGTGATCCGGTCATAACAATAGATTAGTTTTACGCAGCAACCCGAGACCATCTGTTGGGGCGAGGTGGAATCATGCCAACAGACGAGCATAATCCACACAAAAGATCACCTCCGGAAATCACCCCACAGAGAATGAAACTTTTGTTACGTTTCATTTGTTATATCTTTGCCGGTTTGATGCGGGACGGCATTTGGCGATAAATATTTGATTTTGTGGCTATTAATATCGTTTCCGGAAACACACAATCGGTAACAAAACAAGGAAAGGTAAAAGATCATGAGTGAAAACATTATCTGTGTATGCAACGAGATCACTGAAAAGACCATTGAAGATGCGATTCGCAATGGTGGTCTGACAACTGTTGAAGAGGTGGAAGAAGCAACTACAGCCGGTTCGGTATGCGGTGGTTGCATACCCGACATCGAAGAGATGCTGGAGAAAATCAACAAAGAAAAATAACAGTACTATGTCACAGAACGAATTTGTAAAAGGGGAGAAATTCTCTTTCAATGATGCCATTGGGTACACTGAAAAAGCGGTGGTAAGTAAGCACATTATAAAAAAGGAGACCGGGAACATCAGTCTCTTTGCGTTCGACAAAGGGGAGGGTTTAAGTGAGCACACTGCTCCGTTTGATGCGATGGTGAATGTTGTGGATGGGCGTGCCGAGATTATTATTGATGGAGTATCTCATCTGCTGGATGCCGGTGAAACCATCATAATGCCGGCAAACATTCCTCATGCACTGAAAGCTGTAGAGCGTTTCAAGATGGTGCTCACCATGATTAAGAGCAAGGGTTAGTTCTCTCTGAGCAACCCAAAAAGAGAACAGCCTGCTCTCACAGAGGGCAGGCTGTTGCTTTGTTACTCAGAAGGTGTCTCACAAACGGAGTGCTCTTCAGAGCAGCTCAAAATCGATGTGGATGGCATATTCACACTGTCCGAGGTCATTGCAATCCACAACGATCTGCTGCATGGTTTGCACCACATAATCTTTGAGCACCGGGTTGTTGCTGTTGACCTGTTTGATCACTACACGCCCCTGGTCGTCGATGGTAAAACCAACCGCAACAAAACCCACTTCGTGCGCTTTACGTGCTGATTCAGGGTAGGAGATCTGGCTTTTGATGGTTTCCATCAGGTTGTCTTTGGCGGAAGCCGGTGCAGCAGCTTGCAATGTGAACCCTAACGCTGCCAGAACGATGGTGACGAGAATGTTTTTCATGGTATTGATGTTTTTTTGGTGATTGTTTTAATCTTTATGCATGAGACGGAGAATCCCCCTGGAAGTTACAGGCGGATGAAAATTTGTATAATAAACACCTAGCGTTCTTGCTTTTTCGGGAATCTTTTTTTAACCAAAACGGTCACAAAGTTGGCACAATGTAAACAAAGAGGGTCTTTGTGGCCTGGTTGACGCCACCATCCTTGACACCATCCACTGCCAGCCAGAGCACATCGCCGGTGGGATTGGGGAGTGAAGAGTGAAGAATGAAAAATGAAGAGTGAAGAATGAAGAATCTTCGTATCTTTGAAAAAAATAAGCCATGCTACCGTTTCGGATCAGACCGGCACTTTTTTGGGATGTAAACCCGGACTCACTGGATGCTGAGGTCAACAAGCATTACATCATCAGGCAGGTTTTGCAATATGGTACCCTGCAGGAGTTTCTTGACGTTGAACAATACTACGGTCAGGATACCATCATCCAGCAGATCAAAAAGTGTGGTTACCTCGACCCGAAAACGAAAGCATTCGTTATCTCCTATTACCAAATTAATCCCAAAGAGATGCTATGTTGCACACGGAAGCAGTCACACCCGACACACTGGGATTGATCCGCATACTCCAGGCGGATAATGCTTTTGCAGACTTCAGGCTAGTGGGTGGTACCGCACTTGCCCTGCAGATAGGTCATCGGATTTCTGTAGACATCGACCTGTTTTCAACAGATTCTTTTGATCAGGAAGCATTGATTCAACACCTTGAGAAGGGTTTCGGTTTTCAGATGCAATATTCCCACAAGAACACCCTGAAAGGGATCATCAATAATGTGTTTGTAGATATTCTCACCCACCCATATCCTTTTATCAGAGCTGAAGTCTCATCAGAAGGTGTCAGAATGGCTGCAGCAGAAGATATTGCTGCCATGAAGGTAAATGCCATAATTGGTAATGGTACACGGGTTAAAGATTTTGTTGACCTCCACTTCTTATTGGAACAGTTTTCACTGAAGGAAATCCTCAGTTTCTACATAGAAAAATACGATCAGCGGAATGATTTTCATGCGCTGAAAAGTATCTGTTATTTTGAGGATGTCGATTTCAGCACTTGGCCTGAAATGCTCATACAGGATGATCTCTCACCTGATAAATTGAAACGCTCTCTTGAACAACACCGTCACGAGTACCTGCGAACATCCAAAATGCCTCCAGGATTGATTTAACGCAGACCTTCTCTCATCCTTTCTCTCTCAGTGATCTACCGTAAAAACACCAAAATTCGCAGCAAATATTTGAGACGCGGAGATTCTGCACAAGACTAACCCGCTACTCAACCATCATGGTGCGCCTTTGGTGGCTGCCTTGAAAGTAAATGGTGTAGCTGTAAACACCGGCGGCATAACCCGACAGATCCAGCGTGAACGTATTCTCTCCCGCCTGCCCTTCCATAACCTGTTGCGCCATCACACTACCACGGATATCGTGTACAACCATGGTGATCCTGCCCGGCCCGGGGAGATGAAACGGGATAGTGGTGCTTCTGCCTGCCGGGTTGGGGATATTCTGCCCCAGAACAAAGCCGGCAAGGTCGTGTCTTATCATATCTATCGTAACATGCAGTTCTGTAACGTTGGAGTTTGACTGGCACACCACGGGGCCACTGGCAGTGATCACCGTATCGGAGGTGGAGACCCTGTACCTCACCAGCTTGTTACCATGTGACAGGGTATCGCTGAAGGTGAGCGCGTTGGTGGTACCGGCAACGCTCCAGGTGCCCGCAGGGTATTCTCGGTGGATGGTGTATTCGGGCATTGTGCCAGGCAAGGGGTTGGTGCGCAAGGGGTTCCACTCCAGATGGGCGATGCCGGTGAGGGTATCGTATCCCGTTACCTCCACAAAGATGGTGCTGATGGTATCAACAGGCGCACCGTGGATCGCAAAGCCATGATAGCTGTGAACACTCTGCAGATAATATATCGGCTGCTGATGGGCACGCGCACCCTGATGCAGGTAGTTGGTCTGCGTGAGAGCAAAT
>SKPS01000173.1 GCA_007119395.1 Lentimicrobiaceae bacterium | reverse complement strand
CCGAATCACGACCGGCAAAAACAATATCGAACTCTTCATTACGAATCACTTCAGCAAGTTGTGAAGCGACGTAGAAGGCGTCTTTGGGCTCAGCATCAATACGGATGGCATTGTCGGCTCCAACGGCCAGCGCTTTACGGATGGTGGGTTCAGACTTGGCCAAACCCACGTTGACCACGGTTACATGGGTGATCGCACCACCCGATGCCTCTTTTAACTCCAGGGCTCGTGTTAAAGCCAACTCATCCCACGGATTGATAATCCACTGTACACCAGTGGTGTCAAGTACAGTGCCGTTGTCCGCAAACCTGATCTTTGTGGTGGTATCCGGAACATCACTGATACATACCAATATTTTCATACTCAGTTTTCTTTATGTTCAACACTTATTTCAACAACGAGCGCGAAATTACGATTTTTTGTATTTCCGACGTCCCCTCATAGATCTGGGTGAGCTTTGCCTCACGCATCAGGCGTTCCACATGGTACTCCTTTACATAGCCATATCCACCGTGGATCTGTACCGCTTCGGTGGTCACCTCCATGGCGATATCTGCACAATACTGCTTGGCGTAGGCACTCATGATACCGTAGGGCTGCTTGGTGTCTTTCATCCACGCCGCTTTCAGGCAGAGGTTACGCGCATTTTCTACTTTTACAGCCATATCGGCCAACTTAAAGGCGATGGCCTGGTGGTTGCCAATCTCGGTACCAAACGCTTTGCGCTCTTTGGCGTACTGAACAGATCGCTCCAGTGCTCCGGAAGCAAAGCCCAACGCCTGTGATGCAATGCCGATACGGCCGCCATCCAGCGTCTTCATCGCAAAGGTGAAACCAAATCCATCTTCACCAATGCGGTTCTCCTTGGGCACTTTCACATCGGTGAACATCACTGAATGTGTGTCTGAACTGCGCATACCCATCTTGTCTTCATGTGGCCCCAGTGAGATACCCGGCCATTCCTTCTCTACGATGAACGCATTGATGCCTTTGTGCTTTTTCTCAGGATCAGTATGTGCAATCACCAGGTACACCGACCCGGAGTCAGCATTGGTGATCCAGTTCTTTGTGCCGTTCAGCAGGTAGTGATCTCCCATATCCACAGCGGTGGTACGCTGCTTGGTAGCATCAGATCCCGCCTCGGGCTCCGACAACAGGAAAGCACCGATTTTCTCACCACGCGCCAACGGCTTGAGGTACTTCTCCTTCTGCTCCTCCGTTCCATACGTCTCCAAACCCCAGTTCACCAGTGAATTACATACTGACATAATCACCGAAGTAGAACCGTCAATCTTCGAAATCTCCTCCATCGCCAACACATAAGAGACGGTATCCATACCCCCTCCGTCATACTTCGGATCTGTCATCATGCCCAAAAAGCCCAACTCAGCAAGCTTCTTTACCTGCTCTGTGGGAAACCGTGCATTCGTATCACGCTCAATAATGTCGGGAAGCAGTTCTCTCTCTGCAAAATCCCTGGCCGCCTGCTGAATCATCAGCTGTTCTTCGGTAAATGAAAAGTCCATGTTTTTAATTTTTTAGGTTATTGATAATTAAACGATTTGTTGTTGTTTCTTGAAGGGTGACCACAACGTCAACACCACAGGCTCACTCACCACGCCCCGGGCAGATGTTGCACCAAATGGTCATAGATCTTTTGTTACGCTGTTTATAAATTGCACCATCAGTTCGGTGACTCTTTCCGGTTGTTCATGGTGTGGCACATGCCCACACCCATCCAGCAGGTTGATCTGAACAGGGCCTTTGGCATGGCGCAGCTTCACCACCAGTTGCTCTACCGATCCATAGCCATCGTTTTCTCCCTGGATGGCCAACAGCGGTGCTTTCACAGCTTCTACCTCCCTGGTGATGTCCCAGCTCTTCGCCTTATCCGAAAGCCAGAAACCGGTCCACCCGTAGAAGAGGGAGTCGGTCTTCTCTCCGTGGTGCTTTTGCAGCAGCGGTTTCAGCTGCCCCAGCTCATACGATTGCACTACCTGCTGAACACCCCGTATGGTGATCTCTTCGCACATCACATGGTCACATTCTGAAACCACGGCAAGGGTCTTTTCAGGAAATCGCCCCGCAAACAGCAAGGCAATGGTCCCTCCGTCGCTGTGACCCACCAGTATCACTTTGTGGTAGATGCCCAACTGCTCAAGAATCTCAGGAAGGAACTTGTACGCTTCGTTGTGCATATACCAACCTGTATTGGGCTCATCTTTCGCCTGCGACTGACCATAACCGTACCGGTCAAATACCAGGGCAGGCATGCCGCAACGGTTTGAGATCACTTCAGGGAAGTCGCGCCACTGCTCAGAGCATCCCAACCCCTCATGAAGAAAAACCAGTACGGGATGTTCATGGAACGTGGGGGTTGCATTGATGATCCGATACCAAATCTTTTTACCTTCTACTGTGAGAAACTCTTTCATTTGTTTTGATGTTTGTTTCTTTTGATATAGCGGACGTTGACCAAATGGCTTACACACTGAGTCACCCTCCGTCATACTCTTTATGGTGTAAGCTCTTTGAGCTCTTTTCGGGCGGTTTCATATTCAGCCACGATCTCCCGAATAATCTCTGCAGCGGGTTTTACCTCACTGATGATGCCGGAAGCCTGGCCTATTTCGAGTTCTCCCTCTTCCATATCTCCTTCAAACATCCCCTTTCCGGCTCTTCCTCTCCCCAGGAGTTCTGCAAGGGCTTCACGCGAAGCGCCTTCCAGTTCCATGGCCTCAACCTTTTCAGCGAAGGGGTTTCTCAGCAGTCTGACTGCCACCAGTTTTTTCATCATCAGCTTTGTATCTCCTTCGGAAGCTTCTGCCACCCTTTGTTTAAACAGAGGATGGGCGGATGACTCGTTGGAGGCGACGAACCGGCTCCCTATTTGCACGCCGTTGGCGCCGAGTGCCATGGCCGCGAGCATACCCCTTCCGGTAGCGATACCTCCTGCAGCAATCACAGGCAGGTCAATAGCCTGGCGAATTGTTGGTATAAGCACCATGGTGGTGGTCTCCTCTTTGCCATTGTGCCCTCCCGCTTCGAAGCCTTCGGCAACCACTGCGTCAACATCCGCCTCAGCACACTTAACAGCACCCCTGGTATTGGCCACCACATGCGCTACCTTGATACCGTGTGATTTGAGATGTGCGGTGTACTTCATCGGGTTGCCGGCCGAGGTGAACACCACAGGCACCTTCTCGTCAACACATATCTGCAGGAACGACTCCGCATGGCCGAATAGCAGTGGTATGTTCACGCCAAAAGGGTTGTTCGTAGCCGTTTTGCACTTACGCACATGCTCCAGGAGCAGGTCAGGATTCATCGACCCTGATCCAATCAGCCCCAGACCGCCGCCATTGCTTACAGCGGCTGCCAGACGCCATCCTGAGCACCAAATCATGCCGCCCTGTACAATGGGGTATTGAATGTTGAACAGTTGTGAGACGGTTTGCATGGCTCGTTGTTGTTTGCGTTGCAAGGTTGCCCGGCCGTCACTGCTACTGGCAGTAACACCGGCCGGGCCTCTTTGCCGGTTGAATGGTTGCGCAGCAGTTGCCAGCTACGTTGTTTTCTTATAGACGATAGACACCAGCGTTTTGTCGTCACCACCCATGTTGATGGAGAGTCCATAGGGGCGGTCTGCGGGGATCTCAATCTGTGCGTCACCGGTTTTGCCTGTAAGCTGCTCCCAGATGGTAACAGCCTGATGCACACCGGTTGCACCGGTGGGATGCCCCCAACCGATCAGTCCACCCGTGGTATTAAAAGGCACCTTGCCGTTGCGACTGGTGTTTCCTGCCAGGACAAAATCAGCACCTTTTCCATGCTCTGCAAAGCCGATCGCTTCCACGGCCATCACACCCGCAATCGAAAAGCAGTCGTGGCACTCTACAGTGGCCAGGTCCTCTTTTGAGATTCCTGCTGATTCCAGTGCTTTGCCAACAGCCACAGAGGTGGTCTCCAGCCTGGTGGGGTCAGCCGGTGGCTTGGTGATATCGTATTCGGCCATACCCACCCCTTTGATCTCTACCGCTTCACTCAACGGGATACCGCAGCGCTTCAGCCCCTCCTCTGATACCACGGCAATGGCACTGGCACCATCAGAGACTTTCGAACAGTCGAACACGTTAAGGCTCTCTACAAACGCGTGGGGATTGGGCTTCATCATACCTGTTCCAAGCAGATCGGGTGAGGTGTTATGGAATTCCTGCGCCGTGGGGCACAAACGGGCGTTCTCTATGGCGTTCTTATACCATACCGCCATCGCTTCACGCGTTTTCTCGTAACCAAACTTCTGGTAATAGGCACCGGCACGCTCACTGAATTTGCCTGGGAAGAAGTGGGCATGCCCTTTTTTACGCTCCTTATACCATCCCGCTGCAGCCAGTATGTCAGCTCCATACACCGCTTTCACCGAGTTCTGCACCTCCACACCCAGCACCAGTACCACCTCGGCTGTCTCGGCCAAAACGGACTTTACGCCTGTAGCCAACGCAAGGGCTCCCGTTCCACATGCACCCTCAACACGGATGCAGGGCTTGTATTTCAACCCCTCATCAATAAACGGAAAGAAAGCAGCCAGGTTCGCCTGCTTGTTGTATCGCGCTGCAATAAAATTGCCCACAACACACTCGTCAACATGCGCTGCACCTCCAATCTGCTGAAGCACACCCTGCCCGGCTTCCTTCATGTACTCTTCCAAACCCGGACGCGGCTTCTTCGGATGAAACTCTTTCCTGCCACTACCCATCGAAATGGTGTTGTATCCGGCTACCATATATACTTTTCTACGTAATTTCATAATGTTTCCCCTCCAATGTGATTTTAGTTAATGTAATCGTTGATCGGACCATACGCATGGAAGAAACCGGTCAGCAGTACCGTATTGACATCTTCCGGTGTATAGGCCACCTTCTCTTTCACCAGGTTCTCACCAATCTCTTTCGACCTTCTAAGGTAATCGAGGGCCAGTTCAGCGCCTTTGCTGTCTGATTGCTTCATGTTGTTGAAGTATTCACGCAGCAACGCATCCTTGGCACGGTTGCCCACCACAGCCCTCCACGGGGCATGACCCGCCGGCAGTGAACCAAGTGCTGCATCGCACTTCTCAGCAAAATCAGCAATCGGAACATAACTCTTCTTGTCAATATCGTAAATCGCAACAGGCCTCCCTTTTTCGTACTTCAGGAAACCATCCTTTTGCGAACCATCGAAATATTGCCCACCCTTCACATTCAGATCCATCATCTTGTCGAGCAGCGGACTGTGAATCAGTTCATTTTTCACATGGGGTTTCATCACCTTCATAATAAACTGACACACATCAATGCCCACATAGTCAATGAGCTGAAAGATTCCCATGGGTCTGATCATAAAATCCTGGCTCACTTTGTTCACCATATAGACTGCTTCGGGGAAGCTGTACTGACCGGTCAGGCGGTCGAGCAGTTCCATTCCAAAGAGTGCATCGCGCATAAAGTGGCCATTCCCGATGAATCCGGCGAAGTCGTAAGATGGCACTTCAACCTTTCGCATGTTTTTGATAAACCGGGTAACGAACTCCGACAGTTCGGGCTTGGAGTTTTCGGCTTTGATCACCTCTACCAGTTTTTGCACAGCCGGAGGGTTGTAGAAGTGCACTCCCAGGATGCGCCCGTCGAGACCGGCCTCTTTGTCGAGGTAACCGATGGGAATGGATGATGTGTTGGTGAAGAACCACGGCTCCGTCTTGCTGTTTTGGTTGATCTGCGAGAAGAGCTTCACCTTGAGGTCGGGGTTTTCACTTGCCGCCTCAAAGATGATATTCGCCTCATAAGCCGATTCAATCGTAGTGACCGGACGGATGATGTTCATCACGTCGTTCACGTAGGCATCAATGATTTCGGCATTGTCGATCAGATCATTTCTGTCAGCATACAGATTCCTGAGCACGTTGATCTTTTTCTCAGCGGCCTTGACAAGTTGTACCCTGATGTATTTCATCAGTCCGGTAAGCGCTTGCTGACTCACATCCAGGGCATAGATGATGTACTCTTTCCCTTTGTTTTCCGGTTTAAGGCTGATGTCGGCCATCTCCATGGAGGTGAGCAGCAGGATGCCACTCCCCATTTTGCCGGCGGCTCCCAGTACCAGCACTTGCTGTAGTTTCTCTTCGTAATTCATGATTTTTGTTGTTATTGATGTTTTATTATATATCTCTGTTGATGAAAAGGTGACAACATTCCTCCGTTGACTGTTTACCCGTTTATTCTCCCCATTGGGGTTTACGTTTTTCGAGGAAGGCGCGCATCCCCTCCTCCCCTTCATTGCCGAAGAGGGTGGAGAACTGTGTTGCTTCGATGCTGCACCCTTCACGGAATCCGGCGAGGAGGCCGTTGCGTGTAACACTTTTGATGAGCTGAATCGCCTTGGGTCCTTTGGAGGCTATTTTTTCTGCCACTGCCAGGGCTTCCGTCATGAGGTTTTCAGGCTCTGTGACTTTTTGCACCAGCCCGATCCGATGGGCCTCTTCTGCGTTGATCATATCAGCGGTATAGAGGAGGTAGAGGGCATTTGACAGTCCTATAATCCTTGCAAGCCGCTGGGTGCCTCCATAACCGGGGATCAGCCCCAGGTTCACCTCCGGCTGGCCGAACTTCGCATAGGTGCTGGCAATCCGGAAGTCACACGCCAACGCCAACTCACATCCGCCTCCCAACGCGAAGCCGTTTACTGCGGCAATCACCGGCATATCCAACTCCTCCAGTGCCTGGAAAGCACCCTGGCCGGTGCGGGAGAAAGCTTCACCCTGGACCGGATCCATGTCAACCATCTCCGAAATATCAGCACCCGCTACAAACGCCTTGCCTGCACCGGTGATGATCAATACCCGTACATCCGTACGCTGACGCAATGCGTCGAGAAAATGGTTAAACTCTTTGAAAAATTGCGTGTTGAGCGCATTCATCGCCTCCGGACGACTGATCGTCAGGATGGCCGTGGCGCCTTGAATCTCCTGTTGCAAAATGGTGTAATTCATCTTTACTCTGTTTTGGTTATTACGTTGTTGTATTGATTCAGGATACGATACCAAACTGCCGTCTG
>SKPS01000349.1 GCA_007119395.1 Lentimicrobiaceae bacterium | reverse complement strand
CCAACCAGTCGCCACCAGTCAGACATCACCACATCGCCGGTGGCAAGGGCACGCACAACCAGAGTGGCTGATTGAGCACCGGCATTACCGCCGCTGGCAATCAGCAGCGGAAGGAAAAACAGCAGCGCTACCACACTGGTAATGGTCTCCTCAAAACTTGCGATGGCAGCACCTGAGAAGACATTCATAAAGACCAGTGTGGCGAGCCAAAAGATTCTTTTCTGATAAAGGAAGGTCACCTTGGCCTGCATCGGATTAAATACGGCCTGCTGAATCGATCCGAATTTATGAAAGTCTTCGGTAGACTCCTCTTCAGCCACATCCATCACATCATCAAAAGTAACAATCCCCAGTAGCGTTCCTTCTGTATCAGTAACGGGCAAAGCCACGCGGTCATGGTCCTGAAACACCCTGATGGCATTCTCCTGGTCGTCTAAAGCACTGAGGGCTACATACCGGTGATCCATAATGTCATCGATGGTCATCTGGGGCTCGGCCATCAACACTTCACGGATACGAATATCATCAATCAGCTTCCATTCATCATCCACCACATAAATCACGTTCAGGGTTTCAGAGTTTTGCCCATAGGTTCTGATATGCTCCAGGGTCTGTTCAATGGTAAAGGAGGGTTTGACTGCCACATAATCAGGCGTCATAAGCCTACCCACACTGTATTCGGGATAGCCAAGCAACTCCAGTGTTACATACCGTTCCTCGGGAGTGAGCATCTGGATCAATCGCTGAGCAACAGACCCGGGCAGCTCCTCAAGCAGCGCTGTTCGGTCATCGGGCTTCAGTTCGTTCAGCAGCATCGTTAACCGGCTCTTCTTGTCGGCAAGACCGTGAATGAGCTGCTCCTGCTTCTCTTGTGATAAATTGATGAAGGTTTCATTAGAGAGCTCGCGGGGCAGTAGACGAAATACGATCACCGCATCACGCTCAGGTAACTCAGAAATGATTTCAGATAACTGCAAATCATCCATCACTGCAATCTCATGTCTGAGCGCAATCCAGTTCTGTTGCTCTATGAGCTCCTGAATAACATCGTAAACACTCCCCATATGACGCCTCCTTCCTGCTGTTTGTCTGCATGAGGCGCCATCAATACATGGACCCCTTACAGATGGGTTCGGTTACTGCATAAATGATACGGGCCTTCGTCCATGTCAAATCAATGTATTGTGTAATCGCAGCAAATATACAGCTTTTCTCAAAAAAACAAGACCCTGCTGCAGGATAACGGAACTCATTAAAAAAAAGATGCTTAGATTTGCAGACCAAAATTTTTCGCCATGAACAAATCGCTTTTGAAGCTCTTTTCTGTCATTGTAATCATCACCGGACTTGCGTTTTGGACTTGTGAAACTGACCGCGACCAGTCGATCTATGTGGCCATTTCGAAATACCAGGAAACAGACACCTGGATCAATTACAAAAACTGGCTTCAACAGATCAACCCTGATATTGTACTGGTTGATATGTACCATTTGCCGTTGGACTCGGCTTTGCTTTTGCTTGAAAAGTGCAGTGGATTGCTTATGAGTGGCGGTGCCGACATCCACCCTGCATATTATGGTCAGCCGGCCGACACCTTTCTGTGCGAAATAGATTATTATCGTGATACGGTTGAAATGGCGATTCTGGAGAGAGCACAGGAGATGGGCATGCCGGTTTTCGGGATATGCCGTGGACTGCAGGTCCTTAATGTGTTTTACGGAGGAACTCTATACCCTGATATTCCTGAACGATTCAGCCGCACCATTGATCATCGGGCTGAAGATCGCTCTTTTGACCTGACACACGCCTTATCAGTGGTGCCGAACACAAAGCTTTACAAGCTTTCTGGAGGCATTACAGAAACAGAGGTAAACAGCAGTCACCACCAGGGTATTGATGTGTTGGCACCCAACCTGATTGCATCAGCCTATTCCCCCGATACACTAATAGAAGCCATAGAGCTCGCAACCCCCGCAAACAAACCTTTTATGATGGCCGTACAGTGGCACCCCGAACGGATGCCAAAAGATCACCCGATGTCATACCCGTTGGCAAAACGGTTCGAAGAAGAGATCATGCGGTTTCATCAACGATAGCGCATCCCCGGGTGCATGAAAAAACAACCTTTTCTGACGAACGACAGACGCCCTCAGTCCTTCTCAGGCAGCGGCTCATTGAACATGTAAGCAATCCGGAAAGTGAGACTGTTGTTGTATTGTTTCCTGTCCCATTCTCTCTGGCCAAAATCATCTTTAAAATGGGCAACCCGAATCTTCCGCAATGAGAACTGGTATCGAACATTCATACTCAACCGGTTCACCAGTCTGAACTTCACATCAACAAGCCCCTGGTAGTCGCTCCGGTCATACAAAGCGTTTTCGCCCAGCAAAGTGGTAGCCGTTCTGACTCCCCTGTCCCACTCACGTACGTTCACCAGCCTGCCGTATGCAAAGCCAGCTCCAATGGTGAGGATATCCCTGTCGTTGTATTGGATCATCATTGGCACTTCAACATAATCGAGTTCAAGCCGGTACTGTCTGTAATAGAGAGTGGGGCGTCGTTGAAACGATCCCTTTTCTGAATAGAGGGTCTCCAGGGTGAACAAAAAGTTGTTCCTTAGCGGTATTGTGCCAACAGCCCCCCCATGGAAGCCGTATTTCCTGAACCCAAAAATGTGGTCACCAATCACTTTGGTAACATTCATACCCATGGTGAAACCGCCCCGGAACTGCTGGGCATTCGTTGTGCCCGCTCCCAGAACCATCAGCATTATCACCAACAAGAGACTCTTGCGTATCATCATTACATTACAACAATCAGAATTTTTGTCAAAGAAACGAAAAAAAGGGCGATTCATTATACAGCACCCCCATTCCCGGTGTCTGTTTTATCAGAAACGCCTCGCATCGAGAGCTGGATTCTTTTCCTCTGGGCTTCCACACTCAACACTCTCACCATTACCGTTTGGTTAAGTGACAGATGCTGGTTTACATCGCGCACAAACTCATTGGCAATCTCACTGATATGAACCAGTCCATCCTGATGCACCCCTACATCTACAAACGCACCAAAGGCTGTAATATTGGTTACAATGCCGGGAAGCACCATCCCCGGCCGGAGGTCGGAAATCTGTTTTACAGATTGATCAAACTCGAACATCTCAAACCTTGCCCGGGGATCCCGTCCGGGCTTTTCCAGCTCAGCCATGATATCTCTTATGGTTGGCAGGCCAAACCGCTTGTCGACAAATTGTGCCGGGTTAATATTTTTTCTTATTTCTGTTTGATGGATAAACTCATTGACTTTGACGCTGTTTTCTTTGGCCATTTTTTCTACAATCTCATACGCTTCAGGGTGAACGGCTGTGTTGTCTAACGGGTTTTGTCCATCTCTGATCCTAAGGAATCCGGCAGCCTGTTCAAAGGCTTTGGGCCCGAGACGTGGCACCTTCAGGAGCTCTTTTCTGGAACGAAACGACCCCTGTTCGCTACGCCAGTCAACAATATTTCCAGCCACCACCGAACCAATCCCTGCGACGTAAGTCAGCAACTGTTTGCTTGCCATATTTACATCAACGCCCACCTGGTTCACACAACTGGAGACGGTGTCTTCTAGAGACTGCTCCAAAGCCGGCTGGTTCACGTCATGCTGGTACTGCCCCACACCGATGGATTTGGGGTCGATTTTTACCAGCTCAGCCAACGGATCCTGCAGCCTCCTCCCAATGGAGACGGCTCCACGTACCGTAATATCATAATCGGGAAACTCCTCTCTGGCTACTTTGGAGGCAGAATAGACCGAAGCTCCGCTTTCATTCACCATTACAGCCACCAGGTCACGATCGAAACGTATCCTTTTCACCATCTCTTCGGTCTCACGCCCAGCGGTACCGTTGCCAACAGCGATCGCTTCGATCTGATACTGGCTCACCAATGAAAGGATCTTCTTTATGGCGGCCTTCTGCTCCCTTTGCGGTGGATGGGGATAGATGGTGGTGTTGTGCAGCAGTTTCCCGGTTCGGTCTAAACAAACCACTTTGCAGCCTGTACGAAACCCGGGGTCTATCGCGAGCACCCTTTTCTCACCCAAAGGTGGAGCCATCAGAAGCTGCCTCAGGTTGGCAACAAAGACCTCTATGGCTTGTGCATCTGCACGCTCCTTCAGAGAGGATCGAGTCTCCGTCTCCAGAGAAGGCTTTAAAAGCCGCTTCCACGAATCCTCTATGGCTTCAGCAACCTGTTGCCCCGTATCGTAATCATTCTTCAGAAAAACACGCTGCAAAACAGGGAGTGCCTGGACGGCAGAGATGCCCACTTCCACTTTCAAGAAACCCTCCTGCTCACCACGCATCATGGCTAAATAGCGGTGGGATGGCACACGCTTGACCGGCTCTTCCCACTGAAAGTAGTCTTTGTACTTCTCCCCATCAGCCTCCTTCCCTTTCACAGAACGGGAAATAATGGTGCCCTCTTCCATGAAAATCTTTCGCAGTCTGGCACGACACTCTTTGTGCTCACTAACGCGTTCAGCCACTATATCACGGGCACCACTCAACGCATCCGCCACACTTGCAACGCCCCTCTCCTCATCAATATACTGCAATGCCTCTTTTTCCAGGTCTATCAACCGCTGCGCCTGTAAAACATTAGCCAAAGGCTCAAGGCCACGCTCACGCGCTATTTCAGCCCTGGTCCGACGCTTCGGCCTGTAAGGCAAATAGAGATCCTCCAACTCCGCCATAGTGGAACACGCTTCTATCTCACGCTGCAACACCTCCGTGAGCTTGCCCTGGTCTGAAATGGTGCGCAACACCACCTCTTTACGCTTTGACAACTCCTGCTGCCGAATGGAGAGATCACGCACACGAACAATCATCTCCTCATCCATGGAACCCGTAAGCTCTTTCCTGTAACGCGCAATAAACGGAACCGTACCCCCGTCATGAATAAGCTTCAGAACATTCGCAATATAACGCTCTTCAACCCCTACCCACGAAGCAATCTGACCCGCATAACGTATATCCATATTCAAAGAATGTTGATGCCTGCAAAATTAACACTTTGTGGTTGAACCAACACAAAGGGGTTATCACCCGACATCATATCAGAAAAAACCATCTCTATCAGACGCCGGGGATTGAACCATTGTGTTATGGAATTGTTAATACCTATAGAGTCACTTCTTCGGAGGTATGACTGGAAGGATATTTAATCATTACAAACACATAAAAAGAATCATCATGGAACAAACACAAACTGATTTTCATCAAATGCCACGAATTGGCGACAAAGCACCTGAATTCAAAGCGATTACCACCCAGGGCAAGATTAATTTTCCCGGGGATTATTCGGGTAGCTGGGTAATACTGTTCAGTCATCCGGCTGACTTCACCCCTGTGTGCACCTCAGAGTTTATGACCTTTGCGGCGATGGAGGATCGTTTTGCCGAGGCAAACACGAAGCTGGTGGGCTTGTCGGTTGACGGATTATTCAGTCACATTGCCTGGTTGCGCACCATCAAAGAGAAGATTGAATACAAGGGGATGAAGGATATTGAGGTGAAGTTTCCTCTGATAGAGGACATCACGATGGAGGTATCAAAAAAGTATGGTATGATACAACCGGGTGAGAGCAACACCAAGGCTGTACGTGCTGTCTTCATCATTGATCCCAAGGGGATTATCCGCACCATTATTTACTATCCTCTGAGCTTAGGTCGCAATTTCGAGGAGTTGTACAGGGCTGTTATTGGTTTGCAGACTGCGGATGCTTTTTCCATTGCGACACCGGCCGACTGGCAGCCGGGTGATGACGTGATTGTGCCGACAGCCGGCAGTTGCGGTGCCGCCAAAGAGCGTATGGAGTCGGATGACATCCACTGCTACGACTGGTTCTTCTGCACCAAAAAGTTGAGTAAAGAGGAAGTGCTGAAAACCGTTCTCAAGAAGTAGTCTGGGATCTATATACCAGCAACTGAAAAGGGCACCCTGCGAGGGGTGCCCTTTGTTCATGCCCATTGATGTAACCAAAACAACTACCTGAGCGCGGATATATATCGACTGAGTTCTCTTCTGCTGCTGTCGAACGACAAGGCGCTGTGCACCTGGCTGTAGTTTTGTTTGTCGATCGTTCTGGTGTATGCCCACTTGGCAAACTCGAGTCTTGTGGCTTCGAAGGAGAAGCGTCTCATGATTTGAGCCACCTGTGCCGATGTGATGTGACGTGGTGCGATGGCCTCTTTTGCAATCATCAGTCTGGTCTGCTCAAACGACGCGTCACTGATGGCACGAAGCAGCGATGAAAACTCCTGTGGGCTCAGCACCGAGGGGCTGTGATGCGCGTTGTGCCCACCGCTGCCACCACTTCCATGGCTGCTGTTGTACCCACTGCTCCCACCGGATGAACCATGGCTGTTCTGTCCTGATCGTGGACCACTGTGTGGTGGAGCCAGAGGAACCCTGCGCACCACACTTAACCTCCCGTCTTCACGTAACCGTGCCTCCACACGCATCCTGTTGCCTATCTGTATGTGGCCCCTGAAAACCAACTCAACATATCTTGTGTAAAACCCTCGCGGATCCCTTATATAACGGTATACGTCCAAAGAGTGCCGGCCGGGTGAAACCTGGTACAGCGTGAGAACAGCACCCTCCGCGTCAAAGATCTCTCCGTCGAAGATCACATAAAATGGAGACCCCTCAGTGTTGGTGAGCACCAGCTCGCTCATGCCGAAACTTTTGCTGCCCATCATCAGCAGCCCGATAACCAGTGTGTAAAATGTTGCTTTCATGACCCTGTCCTCCATATTAGATTCGTCTGTCATGATTAAACCAAACCAAGTGCCATATGACCTGCTTGCAGATCGAAATGACAAAAAAAATGTAAAGGAGTGTAAACAGCAGCCGGGCTCAACCGGCCAGAAGATCGACAAGGTGAATGGTTTTCAGCGGCATATTCTCTTTGTCGATGATACTTTGCAGGTGCATCAAACATGAGGCCTCTGTGGATGCAATGTATTCGGCACCGGACGCAACTGCAAGCTCCAGTTTCTGCTGTCCCATGGCAACAGAAACAGCTTCATTCTTCACAGCAAACGTACCCCCAAACCCGCAACAGGTCTCACTCTCTTCCATCTCCAGCAACTCCAACCCTTTGACATTG
>SKPS01000317.1 GCA_007119395.1 Lentimicrobiaceae bacterium | reverse complement strand
TGGGAGCTGATGGCACAGAAAGCCAAAGATGTGGACAGGTTCGTTGCCGTAAGCCATTTCTTCGCAGAGTTCATGCAGAAGAAGTTGAATATCAACAAAGAGAAGCTCACCACCCTCCACCTCGGTGTGGATCCCGATGACTACCATTACATCAACGCAGCAGAAAAAAAGCGTACCGTGGGTTACCTATCGAGGCTCTGTCATGAAAACGGTGTTGATATTCTGGCTGAGGCGTTTATCCTGCTGAAACAGCAGGTAGGAACTGACGACATCCGGCTGATCCTAACCGGAGGGTACACCGGTGATGACCTGGCGTTGATCAAAACGATGAAGCGCCGTTTTGCAGAGACGGGCGTAAGTGATGCCGTTGAGTGGGCTGACGATTTTGGTGGTGAGGCACGGAGCCGGTTTTTAGACCGGGTGTCGGTGTTGTCGGTGCCGGTGCGTCATGGAGAAGCTTTTGGCATCTACCTCACCGAAGCACTCGCTGCCGGCATCCCGGTGGTGCAGCCCCCTCTGGGAGCCTTCCCCGAGATCATTGAAGCGTCAGGCGGTGGTATCGTCTATCCCGAAAACAGACCCGAAGCGCTGGCCGAAGCGCTCTTTGGTCTCCTCAACGACCCGGAACAGATGCAACACCTCAGCAAGAAAGGGCGTGAAGCCGCTGTGAACCAGTTTAACATACACCACATGGTGGAAGCAATGACGGGGATTTATCGGGAAGCAATGATGAATGAAGAATGAAGAGCTTCTTTACCACTGAGGCGCTTAGTTCACTTAGAGACACTTAGTACTTGGTGAAACTCAGTGTTCTTAATGCACTCAGTGGTAAAAAAAACCGCGTAATCCGTGGTGAAGATGTCTGACTACTGGCGGATTCGGGGTGAAAAAATGAGATTTCTATCACGTCAATCGTCATAATGAAACCGGCATTTGGCAATTTGGATTGCATCAATAACATCCCATTGAGCTTAGTCGCCAAACCCATACAACCTATCCAATATTTCGGCGGTGGTAACTGTTTAGCTGCCTACCTCTCTTGTGAGGAAGTTGTGCCCGACAAAGGTATCACATAATTCCTGAAAGATATTGCGGTTTTGTTTTCTTGCTGTTGAGATGAACCCTTCGATCCGGGCATAGATCTCTGCTCCTCTCATAGTACGGAAGCTTGTCGATACCTTTTGTTTGATCTTGACATGTCTTACATCTCGCTCGGCAAGATTATTTGTAAATGGAACCTCTTGTTTAAAAGCAAATGCCAGTACTGCCTCCTTGCGCTTCTCAAGACGTTCCGCCAGATTTCTTCCTTTGGTTCGTTTTTTTCGACCCTTTTTATTGGGATCTTTATAGGGTGGCGGTTCCTCTTGAAGAGCAAGGGCTATTGTTGCATCATATGTTGTCAATATCCATTGTCGTCGTTTGACCCTGTCTTCATAAGGCAGTTCTTTAACTTTCAAAAGAAACGACTTAAACTGTTGTGCCCACTGGGAGTTCTTATTGTCAATCAGCCAGGTGAGTTCTCTGAGAATATGTGCTCCACAGAGTGCGTGTTTGACATGGTTCAGATTGAAATAGCTGCCCCAGCAATCGTGTATAAGCCACCCGGCAAACTCTTTTAGTGCCGACTTTGAACCTTCGATGGCTGATATGCCTCTTTTTTCATCGACGAAAAGATATGTGGCGGATTGATTCCCTGCTGTATGGAGCCACATTAACCTACCATCGACTCTTTGTCCGGTTTCATCGGCATGGCATATGCTGGAACTACTAATTCTGGATTTGATTATCTGCTCACTCGACTCCAACAAATCATAGCATTTTTGACTGGCTGAATACAGGGTGGATTCATTCATGGAATGGCCGTAAAGATCACCAAACAAGAGCTGAACCCGTTTTAGTGGGATTTTATGGTGCACATTTAACATCACAGCCATTGCCTTTGCATTACTGCCGTATTGTGTAGGGGCATTGACATCGTCTGGTGCATCAGCAACATGAACTTGACCACAATCAGGACATGTGGCTCTGTGCAATTGATACTCAATGGTCTTCAGTTGTGGCTTGGGAAGTTCGAAAACCTGCCGCCTCTCGGTCATAACAAGATCTTCCGGTGTAAAATCCCTGCCACAAGTGCAGCTTTGAGGAGCACATACAACCACTTCATCAGGATTTTTCATCTGTTGTAATGTGCGACCCTTATGACCGGTTTGCCCACCACGTTTCCCTCCCTTGGTTCTGGGGAATGCTGGCTTTTTTGTATAACCATCACTGGATGGAGGTTTGTGACTGTTGTTGCTGTTGGTAGATAAACGAGCCTTGAGTTCGGCTACTTCATTGCGCAATGCTGAATTCTCATTGCGCAAAACAGCAATCTCAACCTCTAGCTCTTTTAATTGGTTAGAGAGGGTTTCAATAGTGCGAACAAACTCTTGTATTTTGTCTGAATAGTCCAAAGTATATTTTTGACAAAAATACAGCTCAATTGCATGAAAAGTCAAGCTTTTGGGCTAAAAGTTATTAGCCTTAAAACATTGAAATTGTTGATATCACAGTGATTTTAAAAATAAACCCCTTAAGATTTAAAAATTGAAAACAAAGCTCGCATCAAAATAGAAATATCAAAATCTACAGAGCTTTAAAAACTCCAAAAACAAAAACTTACCAACACCGACAGACAATAAATGTTAACAACGCAGCTATTTTCGTAAATTTGCAACGCAAAACAACATATTGCAACACAAAAACGATCAATCAGGAGCTAAAAGGTGTCCTGAGGCAGCTAAACAGTTACCATCCAGAAACAACAACGCCCCAGCTATCTCACAGTGCTGTTGCTGTTTGCCTGAATACCTCTGCCATTTTTTAAAAAGAGGCACTATTGCTTCGACTGCGAAAAGGAGTGGAGGCACTGAGATGACCTAGTTCCCGGTTAATTGTGCATCAATTGACGGCTATAATGCAAAGCTCAGATATTGAGTATGTTTTGGGCTTAAAGTTTGTTGCCTTTTGGCTAGACGAATTAAAACCTGCGTCATCTGCGTTCCATAAAATATTGCCAATAATGCACATAAGGTCACCACGGGGCGCTCTTTATCGCCACAAACCACCAGGTTTATTCTGTAAGATTTTTGATTATCAGAACAAAAAACCGCAAATAAAGTAGGCTCTGCCGTATTAATTGTGTATCTTTGTTAATACCATGACAAGTGTCAATGCCTGATCCGCCGGCGCTTCTCTGGGTGGAAGTCCCTGGGTTAAACCACCGATCTGGCTTTACCGGCTTACCTTACAGGGGCGCCATCTGAATTGCTGTATCGGTGCAAATAAGGTAATTATTTATAGTTCAAACTGTTTCTCTGCAATATGACGACGAAACTACACATCAAGCACATGGTATCCCACCGCTGCAAGTTAGCGGTAAGGGCAGCGCTTGATCAGCTGGGGATCGCATGCAAAACCATAGAGCTAGGTGAAGCAGAGATCTTACATAATTTAAATGGGGAACAAAAAGCACAATTGCGAAATGCTCTGCAACAGATTGGACTTATTGTGCTTGAGGACAAAACAGACATTTTGATCGAAAAAATAAAATGTGTTATTGTTGAAATGGTGCATTACAGCGAAGCGAATCAGTACATCAATTTCTCTGATATGCTTAGTGAAAAACTAAACCTGAACTACAACTACCTTTCCAATCTGTTTTCTAAAAACGTGGGTATAACCATTGAGCAATTCATCATCAACCACAAGATTGAGCGGGCTAAGGAGTTGCTCATCTACGACGAGTTATCCCTTACAGAGATTTCTTACAGGCTCAACTACAGCAGTGTTGCCCACCTATCGAACCAATTTAAGAAAAACACCGGTGTTACTCCTTCTCACTATAAGGCATTGGGTGGTAAAAGCAGGATAAAACTGGAAGAACTGTAAATTGTGTAAATTTTTGTCTGATTTTCGTAACACTCTTCAACAAACATGGGATTAAGTTTGCAAAATATCTCAACTAATCCCTTGTATTCATGAACATCTTATTGGTTTTCCCTCAGTACCCTGATTCATTCTGGAGTTTCAGGTATGCATTAAGTTTCATTTCTAAAAAAGCGGCTATGCCCCCACTGGGGTTGATTACCATTGCTGCGATGCTGCCCGACACCTGGAATAAACGAGTTGTGGATATGAATGTAGAGCCGTTGCATCAGAGCGACATCCATTGGGCCGATTACGTCTTCATCAGTGCAATGAACATCCAGATGGCTTCCGCAAAGAGGGTGCTAGAATTGTGTGCCAATGCAGACGTAAAAACAGTAGCGGGTGGGCCTCTTTTCACCCAGAGACCAAATGACTTTCCTGAGATCGACACACTTATACTGAATGAAGCAGAGATAACCCTTCCTCTGTTTCTGGAAGACATTGCAAAAGGCCGAAAACCATTAAAAGTCTATGGCACAAATGAATATGCAGACCTCACTCAATCTCCTGTTCCCCAATTCAGTTTGTTGGCAAAAAAGGCATATGCATATATGAGTATCCAGATATCGCGGGGGTGCCCCTTCTCATGCGACTTTTGTGAGATAACTACTCTGCTGGGTCATAAAGTGAGGGTAAAAACCACAAAGCAGATATTGGATGAACTGGATGTACTCTATCAGCAAAAATGGAAGGGATCAGTTTTTATAGTAGATGACAATTTCATCGGCAACAAAAAATATGTCAAAGAGGAGTTACTGCCAGCCATGAAAGGATGGATGCAAAGCCATGGAAACCCATTCATCTTTACGGCAGAGGCCTCTATTGATCTGGCTGATGATGCCGAAACATTGCAATTGATGGTAGATACGGGGTTCAAATCAGTGTTTATAGGTATAGAAACACCAGAAGAGGAGTCATTGCGAGATTGCAATAAGGTTCAAAACAGAAACAGGGATTTGCTGGAGAGTGTCAGGCAGATACAGCAGGCAGGGTTATGGGTTTCAGGAGGATTTATTGTTGGCTTTGATAAAGACTCTTCATCAGTGTTTCATCGTCAGGTGGAGTTCATTCAGGAAAGTGGGATTGTATCGGCTATGGTGGGATTGCTGAATGCTCCAAAAAACACGAAGCTCTATAAGCGCTTAGCCAATGAGGGGCGTATTATTCATGATTCATCCGGCAACAATACGGACTTGTCGCTGAATTTCGTACCTAAGATGAAGCAGTCTGAACTGATTGATGGGTACAACCGCATTATCCAAGACATTTATTCGGTCAAGCCCTATTATCAGAGAATCCGCAGACTATTGCGTCATTACAAACCACAATCTGTGCACCCTGCACGCATCAACATCAATGCGTTAAAGGGATTTCTGAAATCAATATGGATTATTGGCATTTGGGAAAGGGGAAGGCTTGAGTATTGGAAGCTCCTGTTTTGGACATTTCGGATGCGCCCACGTTCGATGGTTGATGCTATTGAGTTTTCAATTTACGGATACCATTTCAGGAAAGTTTTTAAATTGTAACTGGCAAAATGTTTCAAAGATTCCACTGAGACGATCAACATAAAATTTTGGTAATTAGGCATAAACATTTCTCAAACGATTTGAAGGGAATTTTTAACGATCTTTGCAAATGATGCATCAAAAAAATTGCATGAGGCCTAATTTGTCTTTCGTGGGACATACACCATCTCAATCGTATATAGATCATTCATAAACAACACAGTGAAGTGGGGATAATAACTACAAATCAATCTACTGCCAATTCTGCAGCAAAAAACTCGATCCATTGCCAACCGCCTTCTGCCGGCTTCCGGGTGGTTGGGATTGGCGCTTCAGCCGGCGGGCTGGATGCCATGGAAAAATTTCTCAGCCATGTAGCACCAAACAGTGGATTGGCCTATGTGATTGTCCAGCACCTAGATCCCACCCAGAAAGGGATGTTACCGGAATTACTACAACGGATTACCGGCCTTGAAGTCTATCTGGTTGAGGATCAGATGAGACTCAGGCCCAACTGCGTATTTGTGATTCCTCCGAATAAAAACATGGCAATTTCGAACGGATTTCTTCAACTTTCGTCCCCTTCTGAACCGAGGGGTTTGCGGTTACCTATAGATTTCTTTTTTCGTTCACTTGCCAATGATTTTGAACACCTCAGTGTGGGTGTCATTTTATCGGGGATGGGCTCTGACGGCTGTATCGGATTGGCCGCGATCAAAGAAAAAAATGGGATTGTGATGGTGCAAGAGCCTTCAACGGCCAAATTCGAGAGCATGCCCAATCATGCCATCATGTCGGTTTTAGCAGATATCATTGCGCCACCCGATGAGCTTCCGGCGAAGCTATTGCAATTGCTTCACCATTTGCCTTCCGGGGAAACCCTTCTTGACTCCGAAGCCGACAATAGCGGGGCGATTGACGAGATCATCAATTTACTGCGTATCTCCTCCGGCAATGACTTTTCTTCGTACAAGAAGAACACCATATACCGTCGTATCGAACGAAGAATGGGTGTTCACAAGATTGACAAACTCCCTCTCTATTCAAACTATCTGCATCAAAACCCTCAAGAGCAGGAGATTCTGTTCAAAGAGTTGCTGATTGGCGTAACCAGCTTTTTTCGTGACGGCAAGGTGTGGGAGGAGTTAAAAAACAAAGTGATCCCTGAAATTTTGAATGGCATGTCCAACGCCTCAGACGTAAGGGCATGGATTCCTGCATGTTCAACCGGGGAAGAGGCCTATACGCTGGCGATGATACTGTACGAGGCCGCTGAGAAACTTCAACCAACAAAGCGATTTAACATCGCCATTTTTGCAACCGATCTTGACGTGAAAGCCATTGAGATTGCCAGAAAGGGCATTTATGCAGAAAGCATGATTGCAGATATACCCGTTCACATGTTACAACGGTTTTTTACCAGGGATGAAGAGGGGTATCATATCAACAACCAAATACGAGGAATGGTTGTCTTTGCGCAACACAATCTCATCATGGATCCTCCGTTTTCAAAAATTGATATCCTTTCCTGCCGTAATCTACTCATCTATCTGGAACAGGATTTACAGAAAAAGATCCTGGAACTGTTTCACTACTGCCTGAATGAACATGGAGTTATGGTACTGGGAAGCTCAGAAACCAATGGGGCGTTGAAGCATCGGTTCTTTTCGATGAATAGCAGGTTGAAAATCTTCAAAAAACTATCGG
>SKPS01000053.1 GCA_007119395.1 Lentimicrobiaceae bacterium | reverse complement strand
TTTACTTTGTGCTTTCATAGGTCTTCTTGGATTAAGTTTGACTTTGATTTAATTATGTCTCAAATTTACTCCATATCACGAAGACCTATGTTTTTCGTTTGCAAACATACGATCTCAACCTCCCCTCGCGATAACTATGATGGCAATCACCGCAAGAACAATCCCGAACTTGTTGATGGGTCTCAGCTGTTCCTTAAAGAGAAACAGTCCCGTGAGGGCAGACATGGCAACGATTCCGGCATTGAAAACTGGGAAGAATACTGTGTTGGGATAGAAATCGAGCGACCTTAAAAAGTAGTAGGTTGAGAGGAAGTTCAGCAACCCCAGCACGGTGCCTGCGATCATGTTTCTGGGTGCAATGCCCACTTTGTGAACCACGGCTCTCCAGAGTGAGATGCCGGTGCCGATCACCAGTGCTGTTCCAAACACCACGATCAGCATCAGTGTGGTATGGTTTGCCAGATTGGTTCCGAAGGTATAGGTGGTATAGCTTTGCAGCGAGTCGTTGGTGCCGTTGCCCAGAAAAAGGAGCAAAGGCAACAAGACATATCTCTTTCTGATGCTTACGGCTTCTCTCTTTTTAAAGGTGAGATAAAATGCGATCAATGCCAGCAGGATGCCTATGGTTTTGACCACATTCAGTGAGTCGTTTTTCATGATCAGCACGCCCACCAGCACCGGTATGATGACCGACATTTTGGAGGATACGGCTGTGATGGCGATGCCCACTTTTCTGGCGGATGTGGCAAACACGAAAAAGACCAGGATAAAAAACACGCCAATCACGGAGGCGTACGGGTACCAGGGAAGCTGAACCACTTCAGCAGGGGTGAGGTCGCCGCGGTAGGTGATAAGCCCGAATGCCACCGCCACGACGTAGTTAACGGTGATGGCTTGTATGGTGTCGATTCGGTACCTCTCAAACAACTTAAAGGTCACCATAATAAGGGTGGAGAACAGAATGGCCAAAGGGAGATTGATCACGGATACTGGGGGGATTTGTTGGTGATGATGGTTAATGTGTCAACACCCAGGTGGATAACTTCTTGTACTGTTCCTGTGATGTGGGGTGCAGCGACCCCTTTATGGAAGCATTTGGCGCCCACAAAAACCCTGGCTTCATCCCAAAGCCCTTTCCGGATGAATGATCCAAGCGTGTGTGCACCCCCCTCAACAATGAGCGACTGCACCTTGTGCCGGTATAAGTCGGTCAGTACGGTTTCAGGCAAATGGGTTGTATCAGGTGCAATCTGTTTGATCACCACGTGGTTGGGCATCTTTTTTTTGCCGGAGGTGTACAGCCATGTTTCTGCTTCGCGGCCAAATACTTTGTGCGAGTGATCAAGCATCCCTTGTGGGTCAAGTATGATCCTGATGGGGTTGTTGCCCGGCCATTCACGGGTGGTAAGCTGTGGGTTGTCGTTGATCACGGTATGTGCCCCTGCCAGGATGGCACCGGTGGCTGCACGCCAACGGTGAACGAGTGTTTTTAACATAGGATCAGTGATCCAGTTGATATGTGGGGTTGTGTCATCCTCTCTGCAGATGTCCAGAAAGCCATCGAGGGTTTCAGCCCATTTCAGCACAATATGGGGGCGCTTCCGCTCGTGGAAGGTGAAAAACGGCGCGTTGATCTGCCTGCAACGCTCAGACAATACCCCGGTGGTTGTCTCTATCCCTGCATCGCGTAACCTGCTGATGCCTCTTCCGGCAACCAGCGGATTGCTGTCAACAGAACCCATCACCACACGGCCGATCCCTTGCTCAACAATCAGATCAGCGCACGGTGGTGTGTTGCCATGGTGGCTGCAAGGTTCCAGTGTGACGTACAGAGTAGCACCCCGCAAAGAGGCCGGATCCCGGACGCTCTCAATGGCAACCACCTCAGCATGAGGCCCGCCGTAACGGTGGTGGTACCCTTCACCTATGATAACTCCTTGCGAAACAATCACACACCCAACCATCGGATTCGGAGGTGTTAATCCCTCGCCATGTAATGCCAACTCAATGGCACGCCGCATAAATATTTCATCACCCTTCACACCGCAAACCTAAGAAATTTTATCTATTTTTGTATGTAATATTTTATTGATGCATCCATTATTATGATTGCAACGAACCCGATGATATGAAACCCTTTGCCGACGTTTGCCTTGTCCGGACTACTTCCCTTTCCGGAGGGGTTGTACTGCCTCTTCTTATGATGCTCTGGTTGCTTTCTGCCTGCGGAGGAAAGGAAGACCCCATTCCGGTACCGGTACTCGAGACATTGCCCGTTGACCAGATAGAACCTGAATCAGCCATGGGTGGCGGTCGGATTATCTCCGATGGCGATGACCTGGTGACCGAAAAAGGGTTGGTGTGGAGCAGGTCTCCAGATCCCACATTGAGCGACAAGCACTCCAGTGAAGGGATGGGTGCCAATACCTATCAAAGCCAGATCAACAACCTGAGCCCAAATACAACTTATTTTGTACGGGCTTACGCCATCAACAGCCATGGTGTGGGCTACGGCAATGAGGTCATTTTTACTTCTCACCCGCCGCATGTATATGATATTGACGGCAACAAGTACCACATCAAGTCATTCGGTGAGCAGGTGTGGATGACCGAGAACCTCTATGTGAGCAGGTTGCGCGATGGCACTCCGATTGAACAGATCCATTCCAACACACAGTGGTTCCAGGCTACAGAGCCGGCATACAGCTATTATAACAAAGATGAGGCAGCCAATAAATTGTTGTATGGTGCACTGTACAATTGGGTTGCTGTTGAGTCGGGCAAGCTGTGCCCTGTAGGATGGAGGGTTCCTGCTGATGCTGACTGGCTGACACTGGAGGTGTATCTTGGGATGTCTGTTGATGATTTGCTTTTATTTGATTGGCGTGGAGAGCTGACCAATTCCGGTGGTGTGATGAAGTCCCGGGGAACCGAACTATGGCTTTCTCCCAATGTCGGTGCCACCAACAGCAGTGAATTCAACGGTCTGCCTGGTGGCTACCGCGACCTGTATGGATCCTATCGAGACGTCGGAAGGTATGCACGTTGGTGGACCAGTACCGAAATGGATTCGCTGATGGCCATATCGCGCCGCCTGAACCATCTCAGGAACACTGTGTTCAGAGGACAGTCGATCAAACGTAACGGCTACGCGGTACGTTGTATCAAAGAGAGAAACGGATGAAAATGAATATACCCAATGCAAAATGGCAGTCTCTATGCTCCGTGTGAATTTCGTGCCGGTTGAAGGTGCCCTTTTATTTGTGTTGCTGCTGCTGATTGCCTTCAGTATCACTCCGGGGTGCAGCAAGGAGGCACTCCCGCCTGAGGTGATCACCCTGGATCCACGCGATGTGGGAAGTACCTCCGCATGGACAGGCGGCATCGTGGTGGAAGACCATGGTGTGAAGGTGGAAGCACGGGGTGTTTGCTGGTCTGTTGAAGGAATTCCTGTGATTGGCGATTTTCATATGATGGCAGGCGCAGGTACAGGTGAGTTTGAACTGGTGCTGGACCAACTGATGCCAGACAACCGGTATTTCCTTCGTGCATGGGCCTTGTCAGATGCAGGCATAGGGTATGGTAATACCATGGTGATCTATACCACCAAGTTGTATGATGTCAATGGCAATGCCTATCAGACCATGAAGATCGGCAAACAGCTCTGGATGTCGGAGAACCTCATCGCTTCCCATCTTAACGACGGCACCCCCCTCAGGCATGGAACAGCGCTTCAACCCGCCGGCATGAACGCAGGTTACTACTACTACAATGATGATTCTGCTTCACACCACACACTGTATGGTAAACTGTACAACTGGTATGCCGTAGAAACCGGAAAGCTGTGCCCCGAAGGGTGGCAGGTCCCTTCCAATGACGACTGGTATGAGCTGAACAGTTGGCTGGGGGGAGCAGCCTATTCCGGTGGCGAGCTTAAAGAGCAGGATACACTTACCTGGGCGCCACCCAATACCACTGCCACCAACAGCACCGGCTTCAACGCCAGACCCGGAGGGATCTTCGTTGCTGAACAAACCACTTACTCCGAAATCCGGCAACACGCCTATTACTGGGCTAAAGATGGATATGTGTCGAACAACGCCTGGTGCCAACACATGGCCTACAACGCTGCCTCAAATCTCCGCCATTTCCACCCAAGACAACGAGGCCTCTCAGTTAGGTGCCTGAAAACAAAATAGATTCATACTTTTTCCTTATTATTGTATCGTAATATATATAGTCAACGGCTTAACCTGCCAAACCAACGAATCTGATCATGACAACTAACAAGTCCCGCTTCAATGTCTTTACAAGGCGTTTGACCCCTATGCACCTATCCGGAATATGGGTGATTCTTTTCTCTGTTTTGCTGTTTGTGTCAGGGTGCAAAAAAGATGTTTCCGACAAGGTGCCTGTACTGACTACATTGCCGGTTGAAGGTATTTGTATTGAGGAGGCGATCAGTGGTGGTGAGGCAATTTCTGATGCGGGGGATCTGATTACGGAGAAGGGTTTGTGTTGGAGCACGCATCCCAACCCAACGATTGACGACGATCGTTCCCGCGAAGGGGAGGGTGCCAACCGTTTTGTGTCTGTGATGTCGGGGTTAAAACCCTCAACGCGCTACTATGTGAGGGCCTACGCAGTGAATAGCCATGGGGCCGGATACGGAGAGGTGTTCTCGTTCGAAACCCATTCAAACCTGATGCGTGATTTCGATGACAACGAGTACCGGTTGAAGAATATTGGCGGCATTGTGTGGATGATGGAAAACCTGAAGGTTACCCATCTGAACGACGGAACACCCATCCCAGAGGTAACCGTGAACAACGACTGGGGTAACCTGTCGACAATGGGGCGGTGCTGGTACAGTAACAATGCCGCTACGTACCGCGATCTGTATGGCGCATTGTACAACTGGCATGCTGTAAACACCGGACGTCTGTGCCCTGAGGGGTGGAGAGTTCCCACTGATGACGACTGGATGCAAGTGGAGAAGAGCCTGGGCATGGATCCTGTTGTGCTCGCCCCCCCGGGCTACCGTGGCGAAGAGGTGAACATAGGTGGGATGATGAAACAAACCGGAACCACCGTTTGGAATGCACCCAACCTCGGTGCTACCAATGAAAGCGGTTTTACAGGCTTGCCCGGCGGCGCCAGAGAATATATCAACGGACAGTTTGGATTCCATAAAGAGTATGGCTTTTGGTGGACTTCCACTGAGACATACCCCGGCATGGCCTTTATGCGTGCCCTGGCTTATGACCTTACATCAATTTTTAAAAACCATTATGATATGCAGAACGGCTTCTCGGTTCGGTGCGTTAAAGAAGATGAAGAGTAACCCAAAGAGACCGGCATGAGCTATGCCATTGTCTTATATCAAACCGTTAAATAATAGACCAAGCGTCATGAAAAGGAAAAAAATAACAATAGTTCTGCCTGCCATTGTCCTGGGTGTTTGTATGGTGATTTGTGGATGTAACCGGATGGATCGATATATACCTGTTGTTGAAACATTTGATCCTGACAGTGTTTTATACTTTTCGGCGATGTTTCATGGCTTGGTAAAAGATGATCACGGGTATGCCATTGAGGGGCGTGGGTTCTGTTGGTCTACATCAGGGGTGCCTACCCTCAGCGATTCCTATATAACAGCCGAGGGTGCAGGACTGGGGCCTTTCAGTATGATGGCCAGGACCCTTCCGCCAAACAGCAGGCTTTATGTCAGGGCATGGGCCACCAACAAAGCGGGAACCGGATACGGCAGCACCATGATTGTCACCACTAAACTCAATGCTGATGCCAGCGGTAATATCATCAGGGCTGTGAGAATCGGCAACCAGATATGGATGGCCGAAAACCTTGCTGTGGACAGATTCAGCAACGGAGATCCGCTTACCTCTCTTGGCGGACCGGTCGATCCAGGCCTCTTTTATAATCATGACTCAGCAAATCTGAAAAACTACGGCAGGCTGTACCACGCATTCACTGTGCAGACCGGCAGGATTTGCCCCGATGGATGGCGGATGCCAACCTTTGACGACTGGGACGAGCTGAGCGACTTCTTGGGTGGGCACCAGGTGGCAGGTGGTAAGCTGAAAGAGACTGATACCACCTACTGGCAGTACAAAAACGTTGGAGCTACCAATGAGGTGGGCTTTGGTGCACGAGGTGGTGGAAAATACGGCCCCTCCGTAACCTTTAACGAACTCAAGGCAGTTGGCTACTTCTGGGTGCTGGATACTGTACCCGAAGCCCACCCTATGGTGCAACAATTGATCTACAACTCAGAAGTGCTCCTTCGAGCCAATACCGGAGTGGTGGGCTTAAATGCCGCCTCCATAAGGTGTATTCTCGATATTTAAAACAAAAAAAAGAGGCATGCCCATCAGGTTGAATGGCGTGCAAGTGGTAAACAAACCGCACGCACTCCAACCCTTGGGCTATGCCTGCTTTAATCTCCTGGTCAGGACTACATGGTAGCGACCAAATGTATCCTCAACCCAATGTCATCATGCACAATGTTGTCTCTCAAATCGTTGAAAAATGAAGGTGAGCCATAGCGAACATTCCACTCGGCTCTGTTGACCACAAACTGCGGTGAGGATGCAATAAAACGGTGTTCATCGGTCTCAACAGTGGCATTGAAGCTGATACTTCTCGTTACACCCCGCATGGTGAGGTTGCCGGTGATGGTGTGTGTGTAATCATCATGGTGGATCTCCTCAACACCGGTGATCACAAATTCAGCCGTCGGAAAACTGTCAACATAGAAAAAGTCACGGTGCACTAAATGGGAACGAAGCTGCTCGTTGGTTTCCGGATCTTCAATATCCAACACCTTAATGGTACCCATCTCAATGGTAAAACGGCCTCCGATCAGTTCCCCTTCTGAGAACTCCAGGCTGCCATCACGCAACTTCACATTACCGTCGTGTTTTCCGGTGGGCTTGCTCCCTACCCAGGCTACATAACTCTCTTCAATGTCGGCAATCAACTGTACATCACCAACCAGTAACTGCTCCTCAAGCGCATCACCGCTTGCAACCCTGTCGCCTTCAATGCGGCTGCCGCCAGATCGCCGCCATCGGCTTCCAGCGTTGCCACCACGGCCGAAATATCCGCACCGGCGAACAGCGTGTCGATCTGCCCCTGCGCCGCCGCCAGCGGGCTTTCCGGCACATCGTGGCGGGGCAGGGCGGCCGGATCGCC
>SKPS01000068.1 GCA_007119395.1 Lentimicrobiaceae bacterium | reverse complement strand
TTGGGATCAGATTGTGGCGAAGCGTGATGGTAAGACCCTCAATCCAGTACGATTTCACCCAACAGGAACTGGTATCCTATAAGGTGGATATTGAACACCGCTTCCGGCGAACAGCCAACCTGTCATTGGGCTACCAGGAGAATGTGCTGGCCGACTACAGAAGTGTAGAGGTGGCATTCAGATGGGACATGCCTTATGCCCAGTTCAACACCTCGGCAAGGCTTAGCAATTTTGACCTCACCACCACCCAGGGAGCCAGGGGCAGCATTGCATTGGGAAGCGGGAACAGATATGTGCACATCGACAGCAGGGGCGCCATTGGAAGAAGTGGTATAACCATCATCCCGTTTATTGACATCAATCACAACGGCATCCGTGATGAAGGCGAGCCTCTGGCCACTGGTCTCAACGTGAGGCTCAATGGTGGAAGAACCCTCAGACAGGTCAATGACACCCTGATTCGAATTATTGAACTGGAGCCCTACATCTCTTATATTTTGAAACTTGATGATGCAAACCTCGACAATATTGCCTGGCAGCTTTCGGATAAAGTGATCGAAGTAAAAACCGACCCCAATCAGTTTAAGCAGGTGTATATTGCGGTGAAACCTGTTGGAGAGATCAATGGCATGATCACATTGCGCGAAGAGAACCGGGTGAGGGGACTTGGCAGGGTGCTGCTGAACGTATATGATACCACAGGCACTTTGGTCAGACAGGTGATGTCTGAATCAGATGGTTTTGTAACATACCTGGGGATGCCTCCCGGAAGCTATTATGCCACCATTGACCCGGTGCAGCTTGAACGGATTGGTATGCAGGCCACACCCGATCGAATTCCGTTCGACATAGAGCCCATGATCATAGGCGATATTGTTGATGGCCTTGACTTTGAGCTGGAAAGGATCACCCAACCCGTTGAACCCACAGGCGATGTGGATGTAGATCAAACAGAAGAGGAGGCCACAACAGAAACACCCTCCCCCACTGAGACCGGGGCTGAAGATCAGACACCAGATGACAGAGAGATGGATGAAGAGACACCGATTGACGAAGAGGAGAGGGTACAGAAGTCGCATGATGACGGTGAAACAGGAGTTGATACAGACACACACACCAAGGAAACGATGGTAGAGCATGAGGAGCCTGTAACAGAGCAGGTAAGCATATCACATGAGGACGAAGAGAGAGTCTTGCAGCAGGAGGACTCCAGGGAGCAGAATGACCGGGATCTTTTCAGTCCGGCGGCAGGAAGATGGTTTCTGCAATCAGGAGCTTTCAGCAATGTGCGCAATACAGTTAATCAATACCAGCAATTGCACACCAACATCGAAGGGTGCCAGATAGGGGTTGTATACGTGAATGGTTTATTCCGAATCAGATTGGGCCATTTCGAAACCCGCCAGGAAGCGCTACAATGCCAATCTCCCATTCAGCAACAGGGGAGAACATCGTACCTCGGAAGTTCTGAACATGGGCCATACTATTTTGAAGTGAATACATTGAACGATTTGTCCGAGGCCTTGGTGTATGCCAAGAAAATTGGGGATATCATCCATGAAATGGTGGTCGTTCAGCAGAGAGGCGGTTTGTTTGTTGTTCAAACCGGGTTCACAAAACAGGAGCACGAAATGTTCAGCCTGTTGGATAAACTTCGCGCCCGTGGATATCCGGTTGATAATGAAAATGTACAAAAGTGGTAAACAGGGGTAATCCCAGAATCTAATTGTAAGCAAACACTACATGATATTGCCCTGAGTAGTTTTTATCGGCCATCGCATACATTGCGGCATCAACCGCTCCTGTCATGTTCACGACTCCATTACCCTGCTCATTCATCACAGGCTGGTAGGTGTTGTTATCAGGTTGCGCTGTGAAAGGCACTGTACTACCCTGACACCCTGTAATTGAGCAGCTATGCACAACAACGGTTCCGGTATAGTCTGAGCCCCCTCTGAACGAAAATGTACCCAGCTCCACAATGGTTTGCAGGGTGTCTTTCTGCATGGAAATATGATGATGGGCTTCTGCACGCGCCTCTGCCATTTCTACCACTTCAGCAAACACATGACCCGTTACGCGTGCTTGGGCATTGGCATCAATGCAAAAGCAAGAGACAAGTATCACTGAAAGTATAATATTGGGGTAAAGTATACGCATTGTGATGTAGTGTAAGTTATTTTTCTGTTGATCAAATTGACACGATAAAAATACTTACATCACAGCAGTGAAATCAAGTTTTTATAGATAATTTTTTAACCCAAATTAAAAGGAGAATCATTACAAAACTGATAATCAATATATTGCTATAGTAAAAAATATTTGCTTATGTAAATTATTTTTACCAGAGCAAAAATTATTGAACAAAATCAGATGTTTTAAGGCGGTTGGGCTGAAAAGCTACTTGGAACCAAGTAACTGCTTGATTTGATGTAGCTTCATTAAGGCTTCCACAGGTGTTAACCGATCGATATCTGTTTTCAAAATATCGTCTTTGATTTGCTCCAACAGAGGATCATCGAGTTGGATAAAGCTGAGCTGGTACTGTTGTTGGTTTTTGCCCGGTGTGCCTGATGATTTGGAAGTGGAGGATGTTTTGGTTTGGCTGTTGTTTCCATTGTCTGTTGACTGGTTGATCTGTTCACCAGAGTGTGAGGCTTCGAGTTGTTTCAGGATATGTGTAGCTCTTTCGACGGTACTTTTGGGCATTCCTGCCATCCGGGCTACATGGATTCCGAAGCTGTGTTCGCTGCCACCAAGGGCTATTTTACGCAAAAATATCACCTTGTTATTCAGCTCTTTAACAGTCACATGGTAGTTCTTAATCCTGTGTTTTGACTTGGCCAGTTCGTTGAGTTCGTGGTAGTGTGTAGCGAAGAGCACCCTGGGTTTTGAGGTTGGGTGATCGTGCAGGTGCTCGGCGATTGCCCAAGCGATGGAGATCCCATCGTAGGTAGCGGTGCCTCGTCCGATTTCATCCAGTATGATCAGGCTGCGTGGTGAGATGTTGTTAAGGATGCTGGCTGTTTCGTTCATCTCTACCATAAACGTAGACTCGCCGGATGAGATATTGTCTGAGGCTCCCACACGAGTAAAGATTTTATCTACCAGTCCGATGCGTGCTGCTTTGGCGGGAACAAAAGACCCGATTTGGGCCATCAGGGTGATCAGTGCCGTTTGGCGCAGCAGGGCCGATTTTCCAGACATATTGGGGCCTGTCAAAATAATGATCTGTTGTTTCTCCTGGTCGAGGTATACATCATTGGGGATATACTTCTCCCCTTCGGCCAATTCTCGTTCAATGACAGGGTGTCTGCCTTCGGTGATTTCCAATCGGAACCCATTGTTAATTTCAGGACGTACGTAGTGATATTTTCCGGCATTAACAGCAAAGGAGCGAAGGCAGTCGACCCGAGCCAGGAGTCCTGCATTCAGTTGTACCGGAGCGATATAGTCGCCAAGGCTGAGCACCAGGGATTCAAAGATTTTCAGCTCCAGGGCCTGAATTTTCTCTTCAGCGCCCAGGATTTTGGTTTCAAACTCTTTGAGCTCTTCTGTAATATACCGTTCAGATCCGGTAAGGGTTTGCTTTCGGGTCCATTCTTCGGGAACCTTGTGTTTATGTGTATTGGTGACTTCAAGATAGTATCCAAACACATTGTTAAAGCCCACTTTCAGTGAGGCAATCCCGGTTTTCAGTGCTTCGCGCTCCTGAAGGTTTTTAAGGTACTGTTTGGCTGACGAGGAGAGTGAACGGTACTCATCGAGCTCTTCCGAGACCCCTTCACGGATCACTCCTCCTTTACTCACCTGCGGGGGTGGATCGTCGGTCAGTTGTGAGCCGATCAGGTCTGACATACTCTGACAGAGGTTTAGTTGATCGCCAAGGCGTACCAGTGGAGCGATACCACTTTTCAAGCAAGCCTCTTTCAAGGGTGCGATGGCCATCATAGAGCGGTGCAGTTGAACCACCTCACGTGGGTTTACTCGTCCGGTGGCCACTTTTGAAATGATCCGTTCCAGGTCACCGCATTGCTTGAGTTGCTGGGCGACCAGCTCTTCAAAGGGGGTGCTCTCCTGGATATACTGAACAATATCAAGCCGCTCATTGATGATTTGTTCATCTTTGAGTGGTAGAACAATCCATCTCCGAAGCATCCTTGACCCCATGGGAGAGATGGTCTGATCCAGTATATCAACCAATGTCACTGCCTTTTCGTGTTGGCTTGAAACGAGCTCCAGGTTGCGGATGGTGAACCGATCGAGCCAAACGTAATGGTCCTCTTCTATCCTGCTGATTTGGGTGATGTGTTCACATTTGTCGTGATGGGTCTCTGCAAGGTAGTGTACTGCTGCTCCGGCTGCAATTACACCAAGATGCAGCTCCTCCACGCCAAAGCCTTTCAGTGAAGTGGTGCCAAAGTGCCTGAGCAGTGTATCGTAGCCAAACTCATGGGTGAAAACCCACTCATCAAAAGTGTTGGTGTAAAAATTCCCAAAATCTTCTCTGAATTTTTTCACCTTGTTACGTTGCACAATCACTTCACTGGGCTGAAAGCTCTGAAGTAGCTTGTCGATATAGCTGGCCGTACCTTCTGTGGTGAAAAACTCTCCGGTTGAGACATCCAGAAAGGAGATGCCGTATTCGTCGCCATCGGTATGGATGCTACAGAGGAAATTGTTTTTTTTGTGATCGAGCACCTGGTCATTGAGTGCGATACCTGGTGTAACCAATTCGGTCACACCTCTTTTAACAATCTTCTTTGCTTTTTTCGGATCTTCCAGTTGGTCACATATAGCTACCCTTTGCCCTGTTTTTACGAGTTTGGGCAGGTAGGTATCAAGTGAATGGTGAGGGAAGCCGGCCAATTCAACCGCAGCAGCTTTTCCATTGGCACGTCGTGTAAGAACAATCCCCAGAATTCGGGAAGTGATAATCGCATCCTGCCCGAAAGTTTCATAAAAGTCGCCCACCCGAAATAGCAACAGTGCGCCGGGGTACTTTGCTTTAATCGTTGCATACTGCTTCATCAAAGGGGTTTCATCCATCGAGCCCTTTCCTCTTGCCATCGTTACACCTCCTGTTTCTTTGCAATTCAAAAATACAATTTTCTGCCGGATAAGTTCTGTTTATTTTTGCACAGCAATACAAGTTTAAAGAATACGTCGATGAAGAAGAAATCAATGCAAGAGATGGAGAGGATTTCAGAGGAGCAGTACAGGGTTGTTCCGGGTATGGATGTCACAATTGTTTTGGACAACATTCGCAGCATGATGAACACGGGATCTGTTTTCAGGACTGCGGATGCCTTCCGGTCGAAGCAAATTTTCCTTTGTGGCTTTACCGCCACTCCGCCTCACCGTGAGATACACAAAACGGCTCTTGGCGCCACTGAGTCGGTCAAGTGGGAATACCGTTCTGATTGTGCTGCTTTATTGAAGGAGTTACGCACTCAGGGCGCTCTTGTGGTTGCAGTGGAGCAGGTACACGGCAGTATTTCTCTCGACCACTGGACACCTGACCCCGGCCAGCCGTTGGTGTTGGTTTTTGGCAACGAAGTAGAAGGAATTCAGCAGGAGGTGCTTCAAGAGTGTGAATACGCTCTGGAGATACCACAGTATGGTACTAAGCACTCTTTAAACATTGCCGTATCGGCAGGCATCGTTCTTTGGGAGACGTATAAAAAGTTCAGGCACCAGATCCAGTCATAAAAAAAGCCGGAGGCTCCCTTGCGGAAGCCTCCGGTAGATATTGTATTGTGTTGCCGTTGTGATCTTACTGGGCAATCAGGATGTCAGTTCTTCTGTTGATATAGAGCTTGCGTCTATCGGTGGTAAGCGGCTTCAGCTCTCCTACCCAGCTCACGATCAAACGATTGCTATCGATACCAAAGTCTTTGACCAGCACATCTCTGACAGCGTTGGCTCTGCGACGGCTCAAGTCGTCGTTGTATTCAACGGAAGCGATTTCACAGGCTGATCCGATGATCTCAAATTTCAGGTCGGGATATCTTTGCAGCACGTTCGCAGCAAGAGCGATTCGTTGCATATTGACTGGGCTGATATGGGTGCTGTTGAGTGGAAAGTACACGCTGTACAGAGCAATACCCTGATACTCTTCCTCTACTCTGATCGGGTTGCCATCTTCATCAAACTTGAACGAACCATCGGGATTTCTCTGGAACTTATCTTTCTCAATAGGAAGTGCAATACCCTGGAAGTTCACGATAGACCCCGGAGGTGAATTGGGCTCGAGATCAAGATAATCGGGAACTCCGTCACCGTCAGAATCTGGGCTGTTAACGCGCAGATCGTAGTCTTTCATCAGCACATCAACATCGTCTTTTACTTTATCGAGGTCATCTTTCAGTTCATCCACATCTTTTTCAACATCTTTGATCCTCTTCAGCAGTTCTGCCATGGTAGGATCGATCGGGTTCCATTCGTTGTGCATCTCATGCTTACCGAAGGTATATTGAAGCATTAGATTGGTATAACCAATTTTATCCTTTTCTGACAGCGCTCTGTAGACAACATCGAAATGGTCGGTAGGAAGACTGATCAGGGAGATTTCCATGCCAAGGGCCAGTCTCGGGGTGAGTTTGTACTTCATCCCACTCGCCACTTTCCAGGATGCTTCACTTTTCATCCGGGCTGTTTCGCCAGGTTCAGTTGCTCCCGGATCATTGCTGTTCTCATAACCGTGGCTTCCGATGTATTCATCATCAAAGGTACGTAGCAATGAACGGTAATGCACATTCCCTACACCAAAGCTTAGGTACCACTTCCATCTCTTTTCATAATCTCGTGGAAAGAGAATATTTGAAAGGCTGGCCACCGCATTCAGGTCGTAAAAAATGGAGGTGTTTTCCAGGTATAAGTTGTACTTCGGCTGCTTCTGGGTAAAAAGCCGGGCATAATTCAGGTTCACATTTAAACCAAAGTATGGGTTGAACCAGTAATTGGCACCTCCCATAATGTTCCATGAGAAATCGCCGTCATCGGTGGTACTGCTACCCGGGTAGAAGTGTGCACGGGCAACGTCTCCGTAATATTGAAACCAACCGCCCCCGAAATAGGCCGACCAACGGTTGTATTTGAAGTCGGATTCCGAGGATTGCTCATCTTCCTGAGCCCAAACCGGACTGGTCATCATGACCCCAAGAAGCAATCCTGCTGTAATTAATAATCTAATTTTCATTGCGTTACGTTTTTTT
>SKPS01000009.1 GCA_007119395.1 Lentimicrobiaceae bacterium | reverse complement strand
GTCGCAAAATCTCCTTGACTTCCGTCATTTTTTGTGTATCTTTATCCTCAGAAATGCATGGATCACCAATACAATAACCAAAATCAAGAAGCCATGAAAAAAATCACGATGTTAGCGATGATCCTCTCTGGTATCATCACAATTCAGGCCCAGACTCCGGGCAATGCACTCCATTTTGACGGAGTCAATGATTATGTAACAGCGCCTCTGCCGGCTCTGTTTAACAATTTAGCGGCCAATGACTTCACCGTAGAGGTGTGGATAAAGCCCCAGGGGAGCTCCTTTGCCAGGGTGCTGTTTGCACAGCAGAGCTCAGCCAGTTTTTTTTCACTCACTCTTTCAACTACCAGGACGGTGTATTTTTACTTAAGCAATACGGTTGGACTTGTCACCACTGCAAGCCTTCCTTTAGGGCAATGGTCACATGTTGCCTGCACCTGGAGAGCCAGCACACAGGAAGCCAGAGTATATATCAATGGTGTATTGCAAACCACAACTAGTGGAGGAGGTTCTTCAACGGGGGCAAGCAATATAATGGCCATTGGGAGTCGAACTGATGGAAGCCAGTATTTTCATGGAGAGCTGGATGAGTTACGTATCTGGAGCGTTGCGTTGAGCCAGTGTGCACTCGATTTTTCCAGAAATTCTGAATACACCATCGCACAACCCAATCTGGTGGCCTATTACAAGTTCAATCAGGGAGTGGCAGGTGGCTCCAACACAACCGTGACTACGCTAGAAGATTTTACGACCAATTACAATGGAACACTTCACAATTTTTCGTTGTCTGGTAATGCATCAAACTGGGTAGCTTCCGGTGCCGATATTACATTGCTGAATCAGAGTATCACCATTGATACGACCCATGTCATCACTGCATGTGACGCCTACACATGGATTGACGGCATTACGTATACTGCCAGTAACGATTCCGCAACGCATATCATATCCAATCCTTTTGGATGCGACACTTTGGTAACGCTGGATCTCACAATCCATCACAGTACAAACACCACAGATACCCATACCGCCTGCAACTCCTTTGTATGGATGGACGGCATCACCTACACGGCAAGTAACAATACAGCCACATTTACCCTGACCAACCATGTTGGGTGCGACAGTATCATCACCCTTGATTTAACCATCATCACGGTGGATACAGGTGTAACCGTGGCAGATCCTGTGATTACGGCCAATGAGACCGGCGCCACCTACCGTTGGCTGGATTGCAACGATCAATACGCTGTGATTCCGGGCGAAACCGCGCAGGTCTTCACGGCAACTGCAAACGGCATGTATGCTGTGGAGGTTACAAAGAATGGCTGCACAGACACTTCAAGGTGTGTCTCCATTGTAACGGCAGGGATAAGTGAAACCACCGGAATTTTTAAAGACGTCACCGTTTTTCCCAATCCAACCAGGGGAGTCGTCAACCTGAACCTGGGGAGTTTGCAAGATGTAACTGTCACAGTATATTCCATTCAAGGGCGGTTGATCTATCATACAACCAACATTCACTCACCAACCTACACCTTTGAGTTTAACGAAGCCTCAGGAGTGTACATTCTTGAGGTCAGTTCAGCGGGCCAAAGGCAATTTTACCGGTTGATGAGGGAGTAGGGTTTGCTCCGCTGAAAACTGTTAAAGAAGAACCCGTGGTACGTCTCCGGATTCTGTCGGAAGTTGTACCACGGGTTTTTTCATAGGATCCAAAAAGGTCGAGAAGGTCAAATCGCTCTCAACCTAGAAACAATACTTATTCTCTTCGATCAGCTTGTCGGCGATGGCACGGCGGGCCGTTTTCACGTTCACCAGTGGCAACGTGCTAAGGGTGTTGATGGCCGTCACCATCTTATCAGCCTCTTCCCCTTCGAGATAGGAGGCGATGGCATCGAGTGCATTCTTGCGCATCAGGGCAGCCGCATCGGTCACCTTTACATCCAGCATCAGCTTGTTCAGTTCCACGGAAGCCTCACCGTTCATTGTCTCCAGTTTGCGGATGCGCAACGCCATTGACTCGGTGATGTAAAGCTCCATGATCATATCGGCCAGGTTGTTCTGGACCTCCTGCTCCTGCGCGATCGACTTGAAAGCTTTGGTGAAGGAGTGGGTGATGAGCATCACCAGTGATTTGAAATTCTGAATCGCCTTGAACTTCACATCCCAATATTCACCGGATGTAACAGGCTCCAGAGACTCCAGGTTCGCCATCAGCTTTTCGGCCTCACCGAAGAGATCGTACAGACCTTTCTTGGCGTATTTGATTGAACTCTCAACCACCAGGAGGCGGTTGATCTCGTTGGTTCCTTCGAAGATCCTGTTGATACGGGAATCGCGGTAGCCACGCTCTACGTTCATCTCAGCAGAGTAGCCCATGCCGCCATGGATCTGAACACCCTCGTCAACAACATAGTCGAGCACCTCTGAACCGTACACCTTCAGGATGGCATCCTCAACGGCAAAATGGCTGATGGCATCACAAGCGGCACGCCCCACATCATCCATAGTGGTCTTGTACTCATCCATCAGCACATCTACATCTTTGCTTACGCGGTAGATAGCCGACTCTTGGGCATAGGTGCGTATGACCATCTCGGCCAGCTTGTGCTTGATGGCACCGAAGCTCCCGATCAGGGCACCAAACTGCTTCCGCTCGTTGGCATAGTTGACCGATTGGTTGATGGTAAGCTTAGAAGCACCAATTACGTTGGCACCCAGTTTCATGCGTCCCATGTGGAGAATGCTCAAAGCGATCCGGAAACCCTCACCCCGCTTGCCGAGCATGTTCTCAACGGGAACCTTTACATCATTATAATAGATCTGTGTGGTGGATGATCCTTTGATGCCCATCTTTACCTCGTCGGGTCCAATCACTACGCCATCCCAGTCGCTCTCTACGATGAAAGCACTCAGAATACGGTCGTTGTCGATCTTGGCAAACACCACCTGCGTGTCGCAAAACCCGCCATTGGTAATCCACATCTTCTGTCCGTTCAGAATATAGTGTTTTCCATCCTCGCTAAGTGCCACTCTGGTCTTGGCTGAGTTGGCATCACTGCCGGCACCCGGCTCGGTAAGGCAGTAAGCACCCAGCAATTCTCCCGTACCCAGTCGGGTAACATACTTCTGGCGCTGCTCCTCATTGCCGTAATACATAATAGGCAACGTACCAATACCGGTATGGCACATAAAGGCCACCGAGAATGAGTAAGCCGCACCCACCATCTCACCTACCAACATCTGCGTGACAAAGTCCTGTCCGAAACCACCCAGCTCTTCAGGCAGGGAAACACCCATCAAACCAAGTTCTCCAGATTTCTTCAATACCTCCTTCATCAACTCACGGTCGCCTTTATCGAGCTGGTCAAGGTTTGGAAATACCTCAGCATCGATAAAAGATTTTACCGTATCAGCAATCATCAACTGCTCTTCATTAAACTCCTCCGGGATGAATACCTCCGCCGGATCCTGGTTTCTGACCAAAAATTCTCCACTCTTCATTTCGAATTCTTTTTGTTTGTATATAATATTTTCTGATTGATATTTCGATTGATTAAACCTCTGCAGAGGGTGGGCAAAGATACACCATTATTTATTTGTGCAAAATGGGGACCCAGGACAACCTGTGTATGTATCTAATATTCAGCAACATGAGGACTTTGGACCCTCCCTCCTGCACCCAGGCATCAGCGAGTGCCCCGTGCGTTTCTGTTGTATCGCGGCAGGAGGGTCTCAATCTTTGTTCAGTGTAAATCTCCATCCGCAGAACCAGTTGCGCTCCAAGGTGTCGGGCGGACAGGCGATGCACTCGGTGGTGATGCGTGGATCGATGGTCTCTGCGAAGCTGCGGTACTCAATGATTCCTGCCGATTTACAGGGGTAGTCTTCGAGCCCTTTTCGCCTCCTGGCTGACTGCACCCTGCAGTCCACCATTCTAAACACGAAGCTGTTCTCTGTCTCCTCAGCCACCTCTTGCTTGTTTACCGCGGCATAAAGGCGGTACTCCATGGCTCGCTTCAGGCCCTCCAGCCCGGGCTTTTCGGGAAGTGCGATAAACCGTTTCACCGACCACGCCTCCAAAGGGGAAAACTGCCCCCAACACGAGTCGTTGCAACGCTTGGCATCAAACATACCGTAAGCACGCTCCACCGTCTGAAACCACACACCATCAGTGGCAAGCCAGCTCACGGCTACACCCTCCTTCAACGACATAAGTTGCTCCTCAGGCATATCCGCCAGAAAAGCAGGAACTCCATCGGTGGTGCCGAAATCGAGAATCTTCGACAACCGCTTCAGGTGAATGTCATAGGTGATATCGCATACCTCCTGCATCATCTTCATCGCCTTCTCAAAACCATACTGGTGCTTCACCTCAGCATACCACATCGCGTGGTGCATCATCGTGCGATGCACATAGTCCAGAATCAACTTCGCCGTTTCAATGTTGCCCATAGCTCTCTCAATTATTTTCAACCTGCTTTTCTTGTGCTGACAAAAGTAAGCAGAATTTCAAATTCCCGGAGAGGCTATTGTCTCCGCTGAAGCGGGGTGGCAATCAACGTTGGTTGGGGTTTGCAACATCCCCAAACCAAGCTCACCCTGAGCTTGCCGATGGGTTGCCTGCTCACTTTTGACTTCGTAATTCGTAATTGATGTCTTGATTACCGAATGATCTGCCATGAGCAGCCTGCTGTGATGTAGTGGAACATAGAGAAGTTATACACTGTGCTACCGTCGGTTCCCCCTTCCAACAGGCGGTACCCTGCGTAGAGGGCAAGTCGTTCCGACAAAGCGTACCGGCCAGCCAGCAGCACATCCTCGGCTCTGCCAAAAGGAGAGGCAAGGGCGTCCCCCTCAAAGAGGAGGCTAAACCGTTCATTCCACATCCAATGGAGACGAAAGTGGATGATGGGTACAAACCCCAGGTCGGTCTTGATGGCAGTTTTTCCCGGAGCGTTCAGCCCGATGGAGGCATCACGGATCTTGGCAGTCAAACCCAGGTCGAAATCGAGTTTGGAGCGTTGCACCAGCCGGTAACGATAAGTGAGACGGTAGGAGTTGAATTTGTATGTCCCTTCGGTCTCTGTGCCCGCTTCAAACAACACATTCCTGAACAGCAACTCTTTATCAAATTTGCCGTGGTAATGCAACTCTAATGGTGCATAGAGCACCACCAGGTGGTGGCGTGATGTCAGGGATACCTTCGCCCGCAAACGGAAAAATGGGGACGGTTCCCCTTTCAGGTCATCTTTCATGGAAAAACGTGTACCACTGCTTCCCGGGATCCCCACATTGTTGTAACCGGTGGTCACCACACCAGTCTCTCCATTAAGGAAAATCTGGCCGTTTCCCACCACAGGGATAATACAGCTTAGGAGCAAGATAAGCCCGGGCAGGAGCAACCCGTTGACGGCTTGGTGCACCTGCCTTGAACACCTGAAAAAACTTGGTTGCGGCATCTGCTTCGTATGAAGTAAATGCTCCTTGGGCTTACATATCCTCTTCAGGATCCATTCTGAAGAAGTCATTGCGCTCTTGCTTGGTGGGTATTCCAAAGTTGTACCGTATGTTGATTCCGATGCGTTGGTTGTCGGCATATCTGTCGCCTGTTGTAGAGATGGAGCCCTGGTTCAGTTCGAAAGCAGTGACCATGGTTCTGAACACATCACGTGCATTGAGGGTTACATGGAGCTTTTTGTTGAAGAAGGTTTGGTTGATGCCAAAGTTTAGCATTCCAAAGGGTTCCAGCTCGTAGAAGTTGTAATTTCCTCCCAGCATCATAAAGCCCATCATGGTGATGCGTGTTTCTTTGAAGAGGCGGAGTGAGTGGAAGGTAAAGAGACGCCATGAACCGCGTTGGTAGCTGAAGGGCTCCCCTTCATAAAAGCCATCATAGTCGCTCAGGTTGTATTGTGCGCCAATACCGAAGAAGTATTTCCCTCCCGGAGGGATGCCTGCCATACCTCTGAAGTAGGTTTCACGGTTTGTACCTACGTTATCCCAGGTGCGGATGGCTGCCCCTTCGGGGGAGTCTTCATCCTGGTAGACCACCGGAGAGAAGATGTCGGAGGTGTAGTTCCTTCCAACGGCAAATACCGGGAATTCGTTGTAGCTGATGTTCAATTCCACGTTGTCTGTAAACTGTGGTTTCAGGGCAGGGTTGCCGGTTTCATAGAGAAACTGATCCACAAAGCGTATGGTTGGGTTCAGGCTTTGGTACCCCGGGCGGTTAACCGTTCTACGATAAATCATGAACCCTCTCAGTTCGATCTCTCCCATGGAGAAGACCTTTCTGCTCAGATAGACATAGGGGAACCAGTCGGTTCGGTTTACGATAAAGCTTGTGTCGGTGGGTATGGTTTGCCTGCCATCCATTCGTGTATGCTCCAGCCTTATACCTGCTTTCAGCAGGAAATGTTCACCCAGGGTTCGGGAAGCTTGCAGGTACCCGGCGTGAATCTGCTCATCGTAGCGGTATGCATTGGTGCGCAAAGGGTCGGGCGTCGGGGATCCGTTGGCTCCAATGTAGAAGTCGGCTTCGCTGTCCACATACTGGAAGGTGCTCTTGGCACCTGTCTCTAACCGGATTCGGAATGGGAGCTGTAAACTCAGATCAGATTGCAGCAATATAAAATGGCGATGCTGCAGGTTGACCCCCTCTCCTGTTTGCAAAAAGCTGAAAGGGAATAGATAGCGGGTGGTATAATCTTGGTCCAGATCAGAATGGTTGTAGCTGTAACCCAGTTTAGTATCCCACTCTGAACCCAGGGTGTCGAGCTTCACCATGACGCCCAGATCCTGTTGCAGACTGAAGAATCCGGTGCGATTGTTTACATCGTTCACACTCTCCATCACCTTGTGCTGTTGCAGGGCCTCAACCAGGTTTTTGCTCCTGCCGCGTGCATTGCGCCTGCTTACATTGACACGTCCATCATAGCTTAGATTAACGTGTTCATACAGATCGTAGCTGATGCCATAACCTACATAACCGGTGTTCCCTTGCCGGGCTGTATTTGATGCTTGCATCAGGGTGGTGTCTGACTCAAGGAGCCGTTCAGCATTGATCTCCTCCAGGGTGCCCTGGGCAGAGAAATTGGCGTTGAGATATTGGGTGCTGCGATCACCGCTGTTGTTCAAGGTAAAGCCTATGGTTTGGTTTCCGTAAAAGCCCTGGTTGGCACCAGCGGTAACGGAGCCAAACCGGCCAATCCGAACTCCTTTTTTCAATACAATATTGATGATGCCACC
>SKPS01000254.1 GCA_007119395.1 Lentimicrobiaceae bacterium | reverse complement strand
TCAAAAACAAGTTTTTGTTTCGGCTTTCGGCAAAAAAAAAGCCGCCTTGCGGCGGTTTTTCTTTGTGGAGCTGCCGGGATTACTGCGTGATCCCTGTGGCAAGTGCTCCTTGTATCCAAAGAAAAACCTGCCTCACTGCGTTCGTCAGGCTTTTTTTTCGCCTTTACCCTTCTCAAAAACAAGTTTTTGTTTCGGCTTTCGGCAAAAAAAAAGCCGCCTTGCGGCGGTTTTTCTTTGTGGAGCTGCCGGGATTCGAACCCGGGTCCAAACAAGCAGCTGACATGCTTTCTACATGCTTATCCTTCTATTCATTGTAGAGTATTGAATGGGAAAAGGCACCCTCTCAATACCTTAGCCTCTGAATAATCTGCACCTTAGAGACATCAGGTACAAATTGCCCGGCGTTGCGCGCACCCTGTGATCGGATTGGTACCGGGCTGAACCGTCCGCAGAGTGTCTCGTCCCATCACCCGTGACGGGATTAAGCCTTATCTACTGTGATTCGATTAGGCAGCAAGAGCGTAGTTAGTTTCGCCGTTTAATTGTTCGATAGCAGTTGTTAACGGGCCACGCCATCAATGCCCGACATGCTTACATCCCCGCTTACGTGCTGTCAAAACCAGTCAGCCCCGGAAATGTGATGCAAAGATAACGATTTTTTCAATATATCGCAGTAATACAACCGCAAAAGAACCAACGTATGTGCAGAATGGATCAGTGTTAAGCCCAAGAAATGACACAAGATGCCTGTGGATATCCCGAAGCTTGTCTGCAAACTGTTGTCCCCTTGTTTAGACTACGACTGTTGCAAAGTGCCTCTGTCCCTTATTCGATCTCTTCCAGAAATCTCCTGGCCAGCACATCAAATTCATGGTGCTGTAAAACATACTTTTTCCCCGCTTCACCCATCTTTTGGATGTTGGATGCAGGGAGTGCCATCAACTCCCGGATGGCCGAGGCAATTGCTTTCGGATCGTTGGCTTGGATATCAATGCCGCATTGCGCCTCCTTCACAGGGTTGTTCCCCGCTTCTATGGCCTGTATGATGGGTTTACCCGCCATCATATAGTCGTATAATTTGTTCGGGCTCACTCCATATTTATACAGCGGATTCTTGTGGAAACCCACATAGAGAATATCCATCTGATCAAGGAGAGCGGGGAGGTGCTTTTTCGGGACGGGATCGCAAAAGCGGATATGGGATAGTCCCATCTCGGTGGCTTTTCGTTTAAGGTTCTCTTTTTCAGGGCCATGACCGGTGATTACGAAGGCTACTTTGCTGTCACGGCAATATTGAGCGGCCTCAATAAGAGGATCCATGGCGTTGGCTACCCCGAGTGCTCCAGTGTACCCAACCAGTGTCATCCCTTGGCTTTTCAGCTCCCGGATCACGGTTTGGTGAGGCTCTGGTACCGGAACGGTGGTGTCCCATTCATGGGCCGCGATTCCGTTGGGGATCCATGCAAACTTCTCGGGTGACATGCCGTGTGCTGTAAGGTGCTCTTGTGTGCATGGCAACAAGGAGACCACCTTGTGGGCCTTCTTGCATGCAAAATTCTCGGCACGTTGCAACCACATCATAAAAGGGTGGTGTTTTGAAAAGCCACCCAGTTCGATAGGAGAGAGGGGCCACAGGTCGTGTACCTCCCATACCAGCCGGGCACCACTCTTTCGGGCAATGCGATCAGCAGGCCAGATGTCAGGAGGGTAGGTGGAGGAGGCGATGACCACATCGGGTTGGAACTCTTTGACAAAAAAGGGAGTACGTTTATAGAGCCCTGTCAGAAAGCCAAGCATGTTCCATACCCTGCCGGGGCCGTTGCCGCTGTAACGTGGAGCAGGCAGGAAGAGAGCCGGCACCCCGCTGATATCGGTCACCCTGCCGATGTGATCCTGCGCAGGCTGTACTACACGGGTGTGTGCGTAACCAGCTGCCACCACCAATACCTCGTGCCCCATCCGTTGCCATGCATCGGAGAGATACCAGGGGCGATGCTCCATCCCGTAAGCAGGTCCGCCAGCATAGTGATTGATCAGCAATATCCGCATACTCCAGCTGTTGTTTTGAGGCGCCAAACCTAACACTTTTTCATGAATCGGAAGGGATAGTATTGGTCTGATTCAATAAAAAGCTACTTTTGCACTGTATGGAGAAGCATGAGGAAAGCAGAACGAACCTGATTATGGCCGGCCTGATACGTTGGGCGCTGGTGCTGCTGGCATTGCTGCTCCCTTTCCCCGGTAAAACACCGGTGCCGTTTATCTGGCTTGCCGGACTTGCCTGGCTTGCCGAACTGCTGATCTCCGTCAGTACACAGAGAGGAAGAAAATCTTTTAGGGAACGATGGCAATACAACGGGAAATGGTATGTTGTGGCCTCCTTCTTTGTGTTGATATGCTTCTACCTGATTGGGTTGCTGTGGACAGATAATGCGCAGGCTGCCCGTTTTGAGCTTGAAAAGAAAAGCATGCTGTTGCTGTTTCCATTGCTCGTGTTTACCACCGCACCTGGTGTCTTCAATAAAACGTTGCTGCGGAATCTTCTGTATGCTTTTATGGCGGGCCTGTTGATTGTAACGGTGTATGATCTGGTGATCGCCTGGGGTAACTACCAGACAACCGGTCATCGTGCCATGCTCTATTACTCCCGTTTGGCCGGGAACCATCATCCGGCATACCTCTCGTTGTATATCCTGTTCGCGCTGGCCGGCATCGGATGGCTGCTAACAGGTGGCATCCCCCGACCCAAAAAGTGGCAAATTGCTACACTGACCACACTGGCGCTCTGGCTGTTGCTGTTTGTCTTTCTATTGAGTGCACGCTCAGGCTTTATTTCATTAATTGTTTTGGTGATGATGTTTCTGGGGCGACTCCTCTTCACCTGGCCCCGAAGGAGGTGGCTGCCGGTGGTTGCTGTACTTTGCCTGCTGATGGTGGTGATGTTTAAAGTATTCTCCGCTCCATTGGCCGGAAGGCTGAGCGCCCTGAACCACCTTTGGATGTCGGAAGAGGAGTATACACAGATGGAGAACCCCAGCGGGGTGGTGATACGGATGGTGAGCTGGCGTTTGGCGTTGGAACAGATCCGCGAAACGCCACTGACAGGGACCGGAACAGGTGACTATACCGATGACACCAGGTCACGCATCGCCGAGAAAGGGCTGGAAGAGATGTTCAACGGGTTTAAAAATGCCCACAACCAATACCTGCAAACTGCCGTAGTGCTTGGAATCCCAGGCCTCATCGCCCTGCTGCTGTGGCTCTTTGTACCCCTGCGACTAAAACACATCACCCAAACACCCTGGCTGTACCACGCTTTTGTGGCATTGGTCGCACTCAACCTCTTCACCGAATCAATGCTCGAAGCACAAGCCGGTGTGCTGTTTATCGTCTTCTTTCATACATTGCTGTATCGACTGAGCATCACAACGCAGGAGAGGAATCACATAGTGTAAAGTGTCATCCTTTTTCACACAAACTCCCGGATCCAACATCAAACAATTGTCAATATCCATCTCACGGAGTTAAAAAAAACAAAGGGTGCCCCACTGAGGAACACCCTTTCATCAGATTGACTTTCCGCTTACCCTTACAGGCAGCGGCAGTGGGGTTTACACCACACCTTGCGCCATCATGGCCTCGGCTACTTTTACAAAGCCACCGATGTTGGCACCTTTCACATAATCCACAAAGTCACCCTCTTTGCCAAACTTGACACAGGTGGCGTGGATGTTCTTCATAATGGTATGGAGTTTTTCATCCACCTCTTCACGGCTCCAGCTCAGGCGCATGGAGTTCTGTGTCATTTCAAGACCTGAAGTGGCTACACCACCGGCGTTGGCAGCTTTGCCCGGGCCGTACAGGATCTTTTCTTGAAGGAAGTAATCAACAGCCTCTGACGTACAGGGCATATTGGCACCTTCGCTGATTACGAAACAACCATTTTTGACCAGCATTTTGGCCTCCTCTAAGTTGACTTCGTTTTGCGTGGCGTTCGGCATGGCCACATCACATGGAATGCTCCATGGACGTTTGCCGTCGAAATACTCTCCACCCCACTTTTCAACATACTCGCTGATACGACCACGTTTTACGTTCTTCAGATGCATTACCCATGCCAGCTTCTCTTCGTCGATGCCGTTCGGGTCGTGGATAAAGCCGTTCGAGTCAGACAGTGTAACTGCTTTACCACCGAACAGGTTCACTTTCTCCACTGCATACTGCGCAACGTTGCCAGATCCGGAGATTGCAACCGTTTTCCCCTTCAGGCTGTCGCCACGGGTTTTTAACATCTCCTCTGCAAAATAGGTAGCACCATAACCGGTAGCTTCCGGGCGAATCAAAGAACCGCCCCAGTTGAGCCCTTTACCGGTAAATACACCGGTGAACTCATTGCGCAGCCTTTTGTACTGCCCAAACATGAAACCCACCTCACGGCCACCTACGCCAATGTCACCAGCAGGCACATCGGTGTCAGGACCCAGGTGACGGAACAACTCGTTCATGAAGCTCTGACAGAACTTCATCACTTCATTCTCCGACTTACCCTTCGGGTCAAAGTCTGATCCACCCTTACCACCACCCAGTGGCAGTGTGGTAAGCGAATTCTTGAACACCTGCTCGAAAGCAAGAAACTTCAGGATACCAAGGTTAACTGTCGGGTGAAAACGCATACCCCCTTTGTAAGGGCCAATGGCGCTGTTCATTTCAATGCGGAAACCACGGTTCACCTGGATGTCTCCTTTGTCGTCCAACCAGGGTACCCGGAAAATAAGAATCCGCTCAGGCTCCACGATCCGTTCCAGGATACGCGCCTGCTTGTACTGGGGGTTTTCCTCAATAAAGGGAACGAGGGATTCAACTACCTCTTTAACGGCTTGATGAAATTCAGGCTCAGACGGGTTGCGTGCAATAACCCCTACCATGAACTCATCAACCAGCTGTTTAAACATGCTGTTTGACATACTACTTAAAAATTTAGGTTAACAACTAATAGTTTAGGTGCGACAATATTAGAAACTTTTTTTTTAACTACCATGGTTTTTCGACAGGTTTTGGGCAGTTTTTTTACACATTTTCTTATATTGTTGATGTTGAGATGGTTTAGGGGGTTTAGGATGTTTAGGTTGTTTAGGGGAAGCACCACATCCCCACATCCTCACATCCTCACATCCTCACATCCCAAATTTCCCGTAGCTTTGCGCCATGAAGCAACGCCGTGCCATTGTCTCTGTGATCAACGATCTGGTCTCTGACCGGCGGGTTCACCGTACCTGCACCGAACTGCACAACCTGGGCTTTGAAGTGTTGCTGGTGGGCAGACGGAGAAGAGGGAGCCCTGAGATGGATATTAGACCTTACGCCACACACCGGATGAAGCTGTGGTTCGAAACCGGTCCGCTCTTCTATCTCTCCTTCAACATCCGGCTGCTGCTCCTGCTCCTCTTCAGCAGGAAACCTGCCCTGCTCTACAGCAACGACCTCGATACACTGCTCCCTAACTACTTTATGAGCCGGCTTCGACGTATCCCGCTGGTGTATGACGCGCACGAATACTTCACCGGAGTGCCCGAACTAACCGGTCGGCCGTTGGTGCAAAAGGTCTGGCGCACCATTGAGCGTTTCACCGTTCCGAAGATTCGTCACATGGTCACCGTAAACCAATCGATTGCCGATCTCTACGGATCCGACTACAGTGTTAAGCCGGTGGTGGTGCGCAACGTGCCGGCCAGACCCGATCACGACTCTGCATACCCCTCGCGCGACGACCTGAACCTCCCCACTGACCGTAAGATTCTGATCTTCCAGGGTGCCGGCATCAACGTGCATCGTGGCGCCGAAGAGGCTGTGGAGGCAATGCGTTACCTCGAAGGGGCGGTATTGCTGTTTGTGGGTGACGGCGACGTGGTGGAGACGCTCAAAGCAAGAGTTGCCCAACAAAGGCTTCACCACAAAGTGTACTTTATCCCAAGGGTTCCCATGCAAACGCTGCACCACTACACCCGCCTCGCCGATGGCGGCCTCACCCTCGACAAAGACACCAATATCAACTACCGCTACTCGCTGCCCAACAAGCTGTTCGACTATATCCACGCCGGAATACCGGTGCTGGCTTCCAACCTGCCAGAGATCAGCCGGATCATCCAACATTACAACATCGGACTGATCACACCTTCTCACAACCCCGAAGAGCTGGCCCGGGCCATGCAATCGCTGCTGTTTGATGGTGAACGAAACAATCAATGGAGAGAAAACCTCCCCAAAGCTGCTGCCGACCTTTGCTGGGAGAAGGAGCGGGAGGAGTTGCTAAACCTGATTAAACGCGTATGTCCATGACCCAACCCGATGACAACCTCACCCTGCACATCATTTCGTTTGATGTCCCTTTTCCGGCCGACTACGGGGGTGTGATCGACGTGTACCACAAGGTCAGGGCGCTGCATCGGGAAGGGGTTCAGGTGATACTGCACTGCTTTCAATACGGTCGGAGTGAAGCACCGGAGCTGGAAAAGTTGTGTGCTGCGGTGTATTATTATCCCCGAAAAACAGGCTGGAGGTCACAGCTTTCAGTCAGGCCTTACATCGTGCAGAGTCGCCGGTCTGAAGCGTTGGTGCATAGACTTTTGCAGGATGACCACCCCATCTTGTGCGAGGGGCTCCACACCACATCGTTGCTGAGCGATCCTCGTCTGCGTCACCGGAAGATCTATGTGCGCACTGCCAACGTGGAGCACACCTACTACCGGCACCTGGCTATGGGTGAGCGAAACCTGGTGAAACGACTCTTCTTCAGGATTGAGTCGTGGCGACTGAAGCGGTATGAAGAGACGCTTCGCCGCGCTGCTGCCATCCTGGCCATCTCACCACCTGATGCACAGTACTTTGCCGGCAGGTTTGGTGCCGACAAGGTAGCCGGTATATACGCCTTTCACCAGTACGACGAAGTGGTTTCACAACCGGGCAAGGGTGAGTACATCCTTTACCATGGCAAGCTCGATGTGGCAGAGAATTTCAATGCGGTGATGCAGATGCTGCCGTTGTTCAGGCAGTTTCATGGCATGCCGCTGAGGATTGCCGGCATGCACCCTCCACCGTTTCTCGAGAGGGCCATCGCCAGGGTGCCCAACGCCCGCCTGATCGCCAACCCTGATCCTGACACCATGCAGCAGCTTATCAGCAACGCGCATGCCCACCTGCTGCTCACCGCACAGCCCACCGGACTGAAACTGAAGCTGCTGGCCGCCCTCTTCAAAGGGCGGTATGTGATCGCCAACCCCACCATGGTGGAGGG
>SKPS01000342.1 GCA_007119395.1 Lentimicrobiaceae bacterium | reverse complement strand
GATATAGTATTCACCCGGTGTGAGCCCCGGCATGGGCACCGTAAGACTGCGGGTAAGCTCAGTGAGCGGCTGCAGGTCGATGTTCCCCTCCACATATCCCAGGTAGAGATCGTGAATATCCCAGGTGGTGTCGTTAGAGAGGTATACATTGTCTTTCATAAAACCGGTAGCCGGGTTTGAGCCTGAGTTTTTCACTGTCCATTCGATGGTTACCATGTCATCAGCCAATGCCGAATCGGGAAACTGAATGGAGGTGACATGGAGGTCTGCCGGAGGTGGGCTGGAGATGAACATCATGGCAGAGGTGGTGTTGTTATGCGCTGCATTGTGCTCATACTCCACATTGTTGTTATCGGTCTTGATAATCACCACATAATTGCCTGTGGGAACTGCCGGAACGAAGAATGTAGCCGAGTCTTGGTATGATTGCCCCATGGCCAGTGAGCCACTAAAAGCTTTGCTCCCCAACACCGGGTCTTCCGGTTCTATGGTGTAGTTACTGGAAAGGTAGAGCCTGTCTATCCATCCTCCACTCAGCGTGGGTCCAATACCCAGGTTGCTCACCTCCCAGCCGATCTTCACCGGCTGCCCTGCTACAGCAGAGATGGGTACGGTAAAATCGGTCACCACCAGGTCAGGTGATGGTGTGAGTGTGATGGCAATGGTTTGGGGTGGACTGGCATTGTTTACACGGTTGACGTCGTGATGGATATCCATTCTGTCGGCCACCACGATCAGATACCATGTGCCCGATAAGCCATTGGGTATGGTCACGGTATGCGTCGTAGAATAGCTATGCCCCGGCGCCATAGGGCCATTACGCCGCTTCTCTCCTAAGTAGATGGCCGTTTGTGCAGAAAAGACAGGATCGGGTGACAGGAAAATGCCGTCATACCAATGCGCGGCAAGGGTGGTGCCCAATCCGTAGTTGTGAACACTCCAACCCACTGTGATCTGTGTGCCCGAATTGGCCGAAGCGGGTGCCGTTGCACTCGTGGTTGCCAGATCAATCGGCGGATATGCCTTGATGTAGATGGGGTCACTCCGCATAATATTGTTCCCTTCATCCGTGTATTCATACACAGAATTCTCAGCATCAGTATATACATAGAAGTAGTAAAACCCCTCCGGTAAGGAGAGTGGAATATTGATGCCGGTATTGATTTGATATGATGAGTCAGGCAACAGAGTGGCCGAGTAGGTGTGTGTGTTCATCAACTGCATCGTACTGGTGTTCCACTGGTGGCTCGACGAGATATACACCTTGTCTTTCCATCCATGCGTTGCTGAGGCTGCTTTGGTGCCGGCGTTTACCACACTGAACACCAAGGGGACTACATCGCCTTGAACAGCAGTGTCTTGCACACTGATTGTGCTCACGGTAAGATCAGCCCAGGGGCCGAGGGTCATGGCAACCGGTGTGGAAGGGGCGCTGGTGTTGTTCTGAGTTGCCCCCTTCTCATAAACAGCATCATACACATCTGTTATCACATAAAAGTAGAACGTTCCAATATGGCCATGAGGGATGTGCAGGGTTTCGGTGGTGGTAATCGTTTCTCCGGGGAGAAGTGTTTGGTTGTGGTGTTTGTGGGATCCAACGCCAATCAATGAGTCAGGATGGTACACAGGGTGCTTCGACATGACAATGGAATCTGTCCATGTGGTGCTGTTGACCCTACCCGCTCCATCATTTTTTACGGTCCAGGAGAGGCTGGCCCCTTCACCGGATACCATGGCCGATGGTACGTTGAGATGGCTTATCATCAGGTCGGGTCGTTCAATGGTTATGGCGTGAGGACTCCTGGCAGTGTTGTTTTGTGTAGACACCTCCGGGATAGGATTGGTTTTATTTACCACTACATACACATAGAAGGGACCGGGCTCCCCGTCTGGGATGGTCACACTATCAGTGACAACAATTGCCCCACCTGCCGGTATGGGACCCTGGGCAAACCCGGCTTTTATTTCCGTCATAAGGTTGGGATCCCATGTTGAAGAGGGTGAAATATAAAGCCTGTAACGAATTGATTTTCCCGGTAAATGATTGCCCGGTCCGGCATTGTTTAGGGTGAACTCAACGGGGAGTGGTCCGCTCGTAGAGTCAACCGTTGGGATGACAACACCTGAAGGGATGAAATCGGGTCGCAGAACCTGCATAGGGAAATCGGAACGACGGATGTTGTTGTCGGTATTGGTATGCTCAAACACCTGGTCGTCGGCATCCGTAACAACATAAATATATCCCGATCCGGAAAAGTGTTCCGGAATGGTTACCATATGTGTTACGGTATAGTTACCCCCCATACTAAGGCTTCCGTTCCGTTTCACCCTGGCAAGCCGTATCGATTGAGAGAGGTTAAAGGTATCAGTATGGCTTATATACACCTCATCCCAAAAGCCTGATGGCGGAGTGGCTGTTCCCCCCTGGTTTGCCACAGCCCAGGTGATCTCTTTCTGTTCTCGGATCGATGCAGAATCGGGCGCTTGAATAAAAGCCACCATCAAATCAGCAGGGGGAGTGAGGATCAGGTTGAGCGGGTCACTGATGCGGATGTTGTTGTCTTCACCGATCCCTTCAAACACCTGGTTGGTGGCGTCGTTCTGTACAATAAGGTAGTATGTGCCATAGATTTGGTTGGGCAGGGTGACCGACACGGTTTTGGAATAGGAGCTATCGGGGTGCAGTGGGGTATTGTGGGATTTGCTTTTAAGCGAAACAGCCGTGGCAAGATCAAGGATTGAGTCAGGCGAAAGCCATACCCTGTCGAACCAGTTGGCGTTGGCCGGCGTAATATTGGTTCCTATATTCTTCACCGTATAGGAAACAGAGATCGATTGCCCTGAGAAGGCATTGGCGGGTGTAACTAATTGTGTGGTGATGAAATCAGCCAGTGGCGGAGTTGGGAAGTCAATATGGGTGTAAAAGAAGTTGTCGTTGTTTACGGTTTCCTCAACGCGGGTACCTCTGTAGCTGCTGGCAGTGAAGAACGGTGGTGGGGTATAGGGGAGTGGTGGTGTTGATACCCCACTGGGCAGATGAATGGGCCATGCACCATACATATCGGTGAACACGAACAGGAAGTAGGGGCCATACAGGTTCTGCGGCACCTGCACCGTCTGGGTATTGACATAGCTGGCACCGGGCGCCAGCGCACTGATGTTGGGAAACTGCCCAAGAAGATGATAGTCCTGATCCAATAAGCGGATCCCAAAATAGGGCACAATGTAGATGTAGTCGATCCAGTTGTTATGAGGAGGGCTGATGACGGTTGGCCCAAGCCCGTTGTTGGTGACCGTCCACGATACGGTCAAGGGTTGCCCCGACAAGGGTTGTGAAGTGGTGACATCGGTCACGTTCAGGTTAGGCAGTGCCCTGGTTTCAAAATTCAATACCACACCTTGCGTGCTGAAGCATGCGTTCTTTGTTACCACCTTCCATTTGTACCAGGTTCCCGGCAACAGATTTTCAGTGTAAGTGTAATTGATCTGTGTAAGATCGGCGACCGTGGGTTCGGCAGGCATCGGTTCCGTAGCCTTCCATAGATAGAGGTCGTAATGGGTAGCATATGCGCTGGGCGTCCAGGAGAACATATAGGGAGCGTGAACCCCTGTTGCGCTGTCTGAAGGCATTTGGTTGGTCGGCCCTGCCGGTGGTATGTTGGGATGCTGGTCTACCGTGAACTGAACGCTTATTGCATCTACACCATCACTCACTGTAACAGTGTAGTTCGTGGTTACCTGAGGCGAAACTGTTACCGTGGGCTGTGTGGAGCTGAAACCCGGATCGGAGGATGACCAGCTATAGGTCAAACTTCCCAGTGACCCCAACGGCTTTGGATCCAGCACCTGGCTGCCACCCACACAAATGGTGTAATGGGTGGTGTCAGGATTAAGCGACAAAGCTTCCCATATCAAGCCGGCACTCGACGAATGGGGAATCACAACACCGTTCGGGTTGGCAAACTCCGATAGCACCCCAAGGTCGATCGGCGTGTGCCCCTGCCTGTGCACGAATTTTAACTCAAACAAAGGGCCATCCGGTATGGTAACACCCTGTACATCAATCCATGATATACCAATGGTGCCGTGTTGATGGTGCAACAACGGTATGTTTCCGTTTAACCCCGTATGCCACGATAAAGCGCGACCCCACGAAAGACTGGCGGTGTCAAACGGGATAAACATCGTGATGGCTCCAACATTGGTAAAGCCGCTCACATACACCGGTACCACCACACTGTCAGACTTCGTCGCCTTGACCGTGTCAAACGATATGGTGATGTTCTGTGCACTTACACTGCTGCCGAAAGAGAGCATGATGGCAACGGCAATGACAATTATCTGTTTCATATATCTCGTTGTTGTGGTTTCAATTCCCTGTATTGTATTCATGGCGCATTGGTTTTAATGGTGTTTCTCTTGATCTATTTACTTGACAATGACCATGGATTGGTTCAAGCTGTATATCTGCTGCTCTGTTTCAAGGGTGATGCGGTAGTGGTATACCCCGGCAGGAAGCGCTCCTGACCTGAAGTCGTACCTGTGCTCCCCTTCCACCACCTGTCCCCGCTCAACCACCGCGATCCGTTTGCCCAGCATGTCAAACACCTCGATGAGAATCTCACCGTCAGCCGGTACATGGCAAACAATCTGTGTGATATCGGTAAACGGGTTGGGTTGGTTGTACACCGTTAACTCGCGGGTTGTGGCTGTATGTTCTGCCGCTGTGGAGGGTGCATGCAACACCACTGGCTCAAGCACCAGGGCATTCACATCAGCTATCTCACTGCTGAGGGTAGGCTGAAGCCAGAAGGGCGCTGTTGCATTGGATTCAGATGACAATTGTATGCTCAACACATGGTCACCCGGATGGAATACAAACCCCTGTTCATCGCTCCATACGATCTTCAATCTGCCCCGGTCCACATGGTACATCAGCCCGGGTAGGGGAGACGAGACACCCTCTATGGCAATTCCCCCGTCAGGCAGGTCGAAGAAGAGGGTCATGGCGCCCATGTTGAGGTGCTCAGCAGCCGTTAACGGGACCTCCATCTGTTGCCTGTCAGCCGGAATCCAACCTTTGGGATGAACCTCCACAATGGGAATCTGACGCAATATGGCAGGCAGATAAGAGCCGTTCACATCACCAATGGCAAGACCCTGGAAGTCTTTGATCACATTGCTATGGGTCACTTGTACCGTCGGTTGCTCAAACACCCAGTCACCCCGCGCAAAAACGGTGTCCATACCCAACGCGCGCCGCAGTATCAACAGCGCGTCTACACTGGTAATCGTTTCCGAATGGTTTACATCAGCGGCAATGTATCGCAAGCCTGATAAAGGATTCAGGTTGATGACATGCCTTTGTACAACCAACGCATCTGTAGCATTCACACCCCCCCAGGGTTTGCTGGTGGAGGCATGGAGGGAATAGGTGCCCGGAGGTTGATGCGCAAAAGCAAAGCCCCCGGCTACATTCGTGATGGTTGAATCAATCAGTTGGTGCTGGTCATCCATCAGATACACTGTAGATGCATTGAGCGGAGTAAACGCTGCATTGTTGTATGTAAGAGACCCGGAGATGGTGTACGTTGGCACTACCGTTACCGTCGACTGCCCTGTGCTCTGACAGCCATTGCTGCCGGTAGCGGTCAGTGTGTAGGTGGTGGTTTCTGTGGGAGAGGCCAAAGGTTGCAGTGCCGTATAATCGCTGAGGGTGCTTCCATGACTCCAAAGGTATGTATATGGCGCCTGTCCGCCGGTCACAGTGGCGGCCAACAGCACAGAACCCCCCTCCAATATGGTGTGGTCACCCCCCGTATTGACAACAGGCAACGGCGACAATACCAACAGGAAGTGATCTGTGCCAACACACCCAATGCCGTTGTCAACATGCAACTGAAACAAGCCATTGTGCTGAGAGCCCAAAGTGGGGATCCTGAGAACAGGCGTGTTCGCTGTGAAGCCACCCGGCCCGATCCAGGAATAAGTAGCCTCATCAACCTGACCATTGAAACGGATATTGGGCCGCTGATTGGTAAGTGTGCCTGAAGCCTGCGTGCATATATCGAAAGGGTGCTGGTTGCTGGTGACAAACCTCGAGGCACCGGCAAATGGAGCCTGATGGAACTGCACACTGCTGCTGAAATCCCGCGATGGGTTCGAAAAACAAATCTGTATCACGATGTTGTCAGCCCCATTGTAGAAGTAGGGAGCGTCAAATGTGATGGTGTGCCACCCCGGCTGTAAGGCATGGCTTGGCGCACTGTAAACTGTGGTGAGGTTGGGCAAGTATCCTCCTGCCAGGTTGTTCACCTGGGTGCTTCCAATGCTCAACTCAAACTGATTGAGGGTTGATGGAGACCCCACGGCCCCGATATGGATCTCGATAGACTCAATCCAACCTCGCTTGAAGCCATTGAGCTCCATCTCACTCTGTCGGTAGAGAATTTGCCGCTTGGCAGCATTGTTAGAGGTGAGAAATACCGAAGCCGATTGAGCCGTTGAGAACTGGGTGTTAAAGCCGATCTGAACACTCTTTTGGGTGTTCAACATACCGGATGCCTGCGCATGACGCTCCAGACCCAACCCGCTGCAGATCACCGTATCAGGACCCGCATCCACCAGAGGTGCCGGGAAGAAGGTGACCTGAATGGTGTCTGTAAAGTGACAATTATTGGTGTCTGTTACCGTGATGTGGTAACTGCCGTCAACAAACACCTGGCGCGTTACACCGGTTGTAGCATCGTCCCACAAATAGGTTGCATAACCACTTCCGGCATCGAGGACCACCTGTTGGTTGTCGCACACCATCACATCTGCTCCCAGGTCAACCGGTGACAGGATGTATGGAATATCGAGTGTGCAGGCAATGTCCACAGGCGGTGTGATCGGATCGTTGTGCGTTAACAACAGGTTGGCTGTAAGCATGCCTGTGCTAAACCCTGCCTTGTTGAAGTGGAAATAGATTGATGCCGAATCGGAAGGCATTACGATACCTGTGCCTTGTGTGGTAGTAACAAATGGTGCTCCGGCAGGGGTTAGCTGGTAGTGCAATGGCGCCAACCCTGTGTTGGTAACAGTAACAGAGAGGGTTTCAGTGACCTGACACACCAGATTGGCCGAAAGCGATGTCTTGCTAACCGAAATGGACGGAGCATTCAACCCGTTGCCGGTTAAACAGATCACCTGCTGGCCAAGGTGTGACGTCACCACCAATGATCCTGAATCAACACCCGCTACCAACGGAGTGAATGTTACAGGAAGCTGCAGCGATTGATAAGGCAGCACAACGGCCGATTGCAATGCAGGAACCATCGAAGGGACATCGGAAGTGACCGAGGTGATCACCAACGTGTCACAACCTGTGTTGCTGATGGT
>SKPS01000183.1 GCA_007119395.1 Lentimicrobiaceae bacterium | reverse complement strand
TGCCCGTTCGACAATACAAACAGATCCTCACCCCTCCCTTCCATCGTAAAGGCAGAGGCATCGGGTTTCATGATGTGGAAATAGAGGGCCGTGAAGTAATCAGCACAACCCAGTGAACCACCGGGATGCCCCGAAGAGGCTCCATGAACCATCCGTAATATGTCGCGGCGTAATTGGGTCGAAACCCTTTGTAGTTGCTCAATTGTAGCCATATGCTTGTTGTTTGTGTTGTTGATGTGCGTGATCAGACCAACGCTGGATCCTCCCACTGTTGGCAAAAATAAACCAATATGTGCATTTCACCCCCCTTTAAACAGGGTAATTTATTCAGAATCTATTAACAAGTGCCTGCTTTAAATCATAAGAAAAGGGCTGCGTATTGATTACACAGCCCTTTTCCGGGTTAGCGGTTTACTCTGTAATGCTAATGAACAATCACCTTAAGCACTTCTGAACTGTGATCGCCATGCAGACGAATCAGGTAGAGTCCTGTTGGATGTTGTTCCAGATTCACCTGGTGTGTAAACACCGAATGCCCGCCGGTTTCAACCTGCTCGCTGTGGATAAGCTGACCGATGTCGTTGTAAATTGACATATGGTACTTGCTCTCTCCGTTCAGGATTTTCAGGTTGAAGATTCCGTCTGATGGGTTCGGGTACACCTGGTAGAGTTGAACTTCACCGGCTTCTTCGATACCGGTGCAAGGCATAATGATAATTCTTATCTCATCTGTTCCTTCGCAGTTGCTGGCATTGGTAACCGTAACGGTGAAGTAGTGCCATCCTGCGGTGTAGTTGGAAGCATCAACAGTGATTGACTGAGTTGTTTCACCAGTTGACCATTCGTAGGAAGTGAAACCGGGTCCTGCATCAAGCACGATGGTGTGGTTGATACAGATGGAGGTGTCAGCACCCAGGTCTACCACCGGGCTTGCATGCACTACCACCATTTGGCTGTCGACACTGGAGCAACCATAGGTATCAGTGTATGTATAGCTGATGGTATGTGTTCCGGCATGAGCTGATCCGGGGTTGAAGATACCACCGGCCCAGATTCCGGGTCCGGAGAACGATCCACCTGCCGGACTACCTGACAGCGTCACCGGATCATCGTTTTCACAGTAAGCCGAAGCCAGTCCGGAAAATGATACTGTGGGCAGTCCGTGTACAGTGACTTGTTCTGTAGCCTCTACCGTACAGCCGTTGGCGTTGGTGAACGAGTAGGTGAGGGTATGGGTGCCCAGGCCTGCTGCAGCAGGATCAAACTGGAGACCTGTGACTCCGGGTCCTGTGAGTGTACCACCTGTTGCAGGTGTAGGTACCACGGTGAACACCGGTGAGTTGATGCAGAAGTGTTGTGGCAGACTTACAAACCCTACATTGGGAATGGCGTACACTACAACGGGTTGTGATGCGATGCCCGTACAACCGGTTTGTGGGTTGGTTACCGTGTAGGTGATGGTGTGCCCACCAACTCCTGCTGTGGATGGATGGAAGGTGTTGCCCACCATACCTGTGCCGGTAAATGTACCTGTGGCTCCACCTGCTGTTGAACCGGTAAGCGGTGCTGCCGGGTCGTTCAGGCAATAGGTAGGGTCCAATCCGGTAATGGTGGCAACCGTCTCATTGATCGTAGTGATCACAGTGGCACTATCGGTGCATCCGTAAGGGCTGGTGTAGGTGTATTTAATGGTTTTAGTGCCTACACCTGCGGCTGTTGGATTGAACGTGTTACCTGTTACTCCCGGTCCACTGAAAGTACCTCCCGATGGGAACCCTGACAGAAATACCACCTGCGATGTGGGCAAGCAGTAGCTGCTGGCCAGTCCACCCATAGACACAGATGGAATCGGCTGAACATTGATGTTCAAGGTAGCACTGTTGTAGCAGCCGTAGACATTGGAAGCTGTATAGGTGATCACATGGGTGCCCGCTCCGGCAGCAGCCGGGTCAAAGGTGTTCCCGGTGATACCTGTCCCTGAAAAGGTGCCGCCGGCAGGGGTGCCTGTCAGCGTCATAGGGGCTGCGTTCACACAGGGGTTCGGGTTGGGTGCCGAAAGACCTACCACAGGAAGCGCCCTGATGGTAACGTGTGCAGTAATAGAGCTACTGCAACCGGTAACCGGATCAGTGTAATTGTAAGTGACATTAGTGCTGTTACCTCCACCTACAAGATGGGGGTTGAGTGTACCTGCAAACACACCGGTGCCTGAGAATGATCCACCAGATGGTGTTGCCGACAGCGCAACCGGTCCGGCATCAACGCAATACATACTCTGCAAACCGACGAAGGCTACAGTGGGCGCAGGATGAACCGTTACCTGGTATGAGCTTGAATTGGTGCAGCCATTGGCATCGTTGAAAGTGTAAGTTACCGTGTGTGTGCCTACTCCTGCCACCTGGGGCGTGAAGGTGCCAAAGCCCATGCCCGGGCCGGTAAACACACCACCTTGCTGGTTGGTCTGTAGATTTACCATGGGATCATTCAGACAGTAGTCACTCGCCAGGTTCAAAATGGCTACATTGGGTAACGGAGCCACATTGATAGACCGTGTTACTGTATTGTGACATCCATGAATGTTGGTGAACGTATAGCTGAACACATGAGTGCCTGGACCTGCCAATGCAGGATCAAAGGTATCGCCCACGATGCCCGGTCCACTGAAGGTGCCACCAACAGGATGACCGATAAGCTGTAAAGGCGCACCGTCAACACATACGGTAGCCGGTGTGGCTACTATGTTCACGTAAGGCTCTGCAAAGACCCTGACCTGCATGGTGATCGATTCGGTACAGTTATTTGCATTGGTAAAGGTGTAGGTGATATTGTAAGGTCCACCTGCACCTGCCAAAGCTGGATGGAAGACGCTGCCCACCATACCCGGACCACTGAATGTACCACCGGTAGGTGCACCGGTAAGCGGTATCGGCGGGGTGTTGAGGCATGTGCTGTCGGGCAAGCCAATAAACACAACCCATGGGTTGGGGTTCACATTCACCACCACGTCATCGGTGGCCACACCGCAAATACTGGTAACAGTCACAGTGTAGGTCATGGTGAACGGCGGTGCAGCAACAGGGTTGGATATGTTGGTGTTGCTCAGTCCAAACGCGGGGCTCCACTCATAGGTGGTGCCTCCGGAGGCTTGTAACTGAGTGCTTTCTCCCTGACAAATATGGACATCAGCCCCTGCATTCGCAACAGGTAAAGCAGTCGCTTCAATAAACACATCATCGGTTGCCTGGCAGCCGTAGAGGTCGGTGACCGTAACGGTGTAGGTCGTATTGACCGTAGGAGTGGCTTCCGGATTGTGGATGAAAGCGTTGTTCAGCGTCGCATCGGGTGTCCACTCGTACGAGAATGGAGGTGTTCCTCCAGTAGTAGTGGCATTCAGGAACACCATCATGCCGGCACAGGTGCTCTGGTCCGGCCCTGCATCAACGATTGGCAACGGATGTACATTCACCACCACATGGTCAACGCCCTGACAACCTTTGTCGTCAGTTACGGTCAACGTGTAGGTGGTCGTCACAATGGGTGCCGCAATCGGGTCGGCAATGGTGGTGTCTGACAAACCGTCTGCCGGTGTCCAGTGATACTCTACATATACACCAGAACCACCGGTGACGCTGCCTGCCAGTTGCGTGCTGGCACCGTCACAGATATCTGCATCCATGCCGGCATCAACGATGGGCAATGGCAGTACGGTGACTACCACCTCGTCCATGGCGTGACAACCGTTGTCATCGGTAACAATTACCGTAAAGGTTGTGGTGGTCACAGGATCGGCGATTGGATTGTGGATGTTGACATCAGAGAGTCCTGCTGCCGGGCTCCATTGGTAGTTGGTGTATACACCTGAGCCTCCAATTCCTGTGGCCATAAGCTGTGTGCTGGTGCCGTAGCAGATCTCTACATCTGCTCCTGCGTCAACCATCACATCCGGGAAGAGGGTTACCGTAACCTCAGCCGTGCTGCTGTTGGCAAAGCCGTAGCCGTTGATCACACTCACCACTGAATAGGTGGTGGTGGCGGTGGGTGTCACCGGCATGGCAAAGGTTGGCCCCGGAATGCCGGGGATGGTGTCAAAATCGGTACCGTCGGTTACAATCAGTGTGTAGGGTGCGGTACCATCCAGGGCAACTTCCAGGAGTACTGACTCACCCGGGCAAATGGAAGTGTCTGCGGTAATCACTGTGGCATTGGCTTCCATGCTGACGGTGACGGGCTCGCGAACACTGATACACCCGGGAGCTGCCGCAGAAAATATCTCTATTTCACGGAAGTTGGGATTATTCGACTGCGACCCTCCAACAACAAATGAGGTGATGCGTAAACGGGTAGTGGTCACAATATCAAAGTAGATATCGTTTTCACATTGGGTGATGGGCAGGTTAGAGAAGGTGTGATGATACACCCATCCGTTGCCATCCCAATAATATATATCCCCACCGGTGAGAAAACGAGTACCGGTTGCTCCATGGTGTATCGTCATCTTATCCATCGTGTGGGCATCGTTCCACTCAAAGTCGATAAAATCCACATGTGGTGTCGGGCCGCCACCTGTGCTCATCCACACCTGCTGGCTTCCGCATGTACCGTAGTTCTGGTTGTTGAATGAGCTGCAGGGGCCTGTCTGGCAACTGCTGGCATTGGCAACTGCTAAGGGAGCAATGTTGACGCCAACGGGTTCCAACGCGGTGCTTGAACTTGCCTCCACCCAGTAGGTGGTCACATCATTGAGCACCGGCGTGATAAAGGTAAGCCCTGTCTCTACCGGGATGGTATCGCCAAAGGCTTCGTACCAGTTCACATCGTAGGGGCTGATGGCAGTGAGGGTTGCCATGGTACCGGCAGGGATGGCCACGTCAGCTACGGTTGGCGCATCGGGGATGTGTAGCGATATCACTTCCATAAAGGCAGTATCGTTCTGCGGTATGGTGTCGTTCAACAGGTCAACCCACGCGATGACCTCAAACAGGGAGTCAGCACCGGTTACGCTGAAGTCAGCCGGTGTGGCAAAGGTAAACAGGAGGGTGTCTGTGAGGCCAATGGGTGTGGTGACCGCTTCGGTGACCACCGTGGTGCCTCCTTTGATCATGTAAGATAAATCGAGGTTGCCATTGATGGGCAACAATCCGGCGTTGGCAATGCGCACTGCGATGGTTTCAAGACCCATTCCGCAATCACCTTCAATTTCAATAATCTCTACCAGTTCAGCATCTTGAGGCGGTATGCTCACCACGATGGTTACCGTGTCGTGCAGTAGCCCGCAAGGTGTATTGTAGCTGGCAATGTATTGGTATGTTCCGTTGGCGGTAAAGGGTCCTACTGTGGAGTCGGGCATGGTGCTGGTCACAACATTGTTGTGTGTCCAGGTGAAGCCGGTGAGGGCACCTGGTGCAGGCGGAGTAACACCACTGTTTAGAGAGTTTGGATCCTGCACATGGGGTGATCCATTGGCAACAACCCAGTTGGTTGCATCTTTGGTGTAAGGGCCGATCAACCGGATACCTGCGGTACCATTGGCCGCCGGTATATTCCCCGACCAATCCGCAGGGGTAACACCCGCCGCTGCCGGGAAGGTATAGTTTCCGGCACTGCCGGGATAACCCACTGCATCTACTATGTTTCCACTGGGATCTTTGATGATGCGGCCGCTCTGAGTGGCCGAGCCCCATGAAGCTGTACCACCCACTCCGTTGTAATAGAAGTTGGCAGGATCATTGGTGGCAGATCCTGTACCTATGCGGATCACAGCAGTGCCATTGGGCGACAGCAGTGTTCCCGGGGGGAATGTATAACTGTCTGATAACGCACTGGTGCTCCATTGCTCAAGGGTATATCCTCCCAGATCTGAGTTGGGAACGCCTGTGATCTCCATGAAGTCCACAGAAGGTAACCACGAAGGATAACCTCCCGGAGGAGCTCCGCTGGATGCTGCGTACCACTGGCAGATCTCGGTAATAAAGAAGTCTCCGCCCGGGAAGAACATAGACCTTGCAGTGATGTCCACCGTTTCGTCGCGGAGAAAAACTTCATAATGTTTCGGTTCAACATAGAACGGATCCACTATTTCCACTGTAAAATGATCCAGCAGTGTATCGTTGTCAGCAAATTCGTTTGTGACATTGGGTTCAAGATAGGCTGACAAGGTGTATGTACCCGGAACAGACAGGTCTGGTCCCACGTCGCCAAATGTAAGGTCATCCGTTGGCGCCAGTGTGCCACTGTTCAGCACTATGGTGCCGTTAGAGTTTACAGGGCCTGTGACACTCCATACCGCCGTTAGCGGGTGGGTGCTGAAATCAACAGCACTTCCAATGGTGTTGCTGATGGTCAGGTAGAGGCTGTCATCAACTCCCAAACACTCTCCGTTCACAAGTAATGCGTCAAGCAAGGCAATATCCGCATTGATTGGAGTAAACTCATAGGCGCCTATATCCGGAGTTACAGCATCCCTGGTTTCTCCCAATATGTCGGTTGTAATCCCTGGGAAGGGTTGGCCGGCATTGTTGAGAATAGCCCCCAGCGGAAACAAGAAATAGGGTCCGGAGTACACCGGATCACCCGATACAGAGTTCAGGTCATTGCCAACAGGTGTGTTGACTGCTTGCAGCGCAGCCAGATCAACTCGGTTCGAACCATCATAATATACGAAGTTAGAACCATTTGTGTAATAGTTGTTGTTGTCGATTTCACTGATTACACTGGCGTTGTTGATGTACATGGCATACCCGGTACTTCCACCCATGTGCACAAACGAGTTGTTCAGTAACCTGATATCGGAAGGCGTAGTAACGGTGATCTGAAACACGCGACCTGTATTGGAACTCAACAAACAACTGTTGTAAACAATGTCTATGTGACTTGATGCACCCAATACGCGGATGGCTGAGCCGAAATTACCTGTGTTACCAACCTCTGCAATGGCGTTGTTGGCTACCAGGGATGGTGTGGCCGCGGTACCGGTACTGGCCGTCATGTACACTCCGTATTGCCCCTGGTTGTAAATTTCATTTTCAGTGATCGAGAAATTGTCAACATTGGTTAGCCACGTACCAGCTCCTGAAGTGATACCCGGGCGACCTTCGATGTAGTTACCATGAATCTCTGCTCCATCCACTTGGGATAGATAAATCCCTGAGTGCCGAGTTTCCAGGATGGTGTTGTCAATGATCTCTGCACCGTTCAATTTGCTGGTGCTGACCCCATTGAGTCTAATACCATTGTAGCCACCTATGATGGTGTTGCCCTCGAATCTGAGGTTTTCGATGTTGGCAGCGGTTGCTGTGTAGCCGGTGTTGGTACCGGAGGCAACTACGCCATTGTAAAAGGTAGAGGTAGTCGTTACATCAGTTACAATACTGCAGTTCTGTATCACAATATTGTTGGTATTGGG
>SKPS01000267.1 GCA_007119395.1 Lentimicrobiaceae bacterium | reverse complement strand
TGGCGAGGTCACATCAGGCACCATGGCTCCATCGCTAAACCAGGCGATTGGTATGGGGTATATCGCCAAGGCGCATGCTGCTTTTGGCAACACCATATATATTAAGGTGCGCAATAAGATGCTCTCTGCTGAAATTGTGAAGTTACCATTTTACAAAGTGGGGTAATGGGGCAAAAGAGCATTGACCTGTGTATCTCCCCTGCCCTGTTCCACCTCTATGATCCCCGGGGGAAGGCAGTGGTGGTGGTTGACATTTTCAGGGCCACCACCTCTATCTGTGCAGCTTTTGATCATGGCGTGAAGGAGATCATACCGGTTGCCGGTTTCGAGGAAGCCAGGCAATATGGCAACAAAGGCTACCTGATCGCGGCTGAGAGGGATGGGATAAAGCCCGATTTTGCCGATTTTGGAAACTCCCCTTTCAATTTTATGAAACAGGGCTTACAAGAGGCCACCATCGTGTACAGCACCACCAATGGCACCAAGGCGATTCAACTTGCCGAGCCGGCCGATGAGGTTGTGATCGCTTCGTTTATCAACCTCACCGCTGTGGCAACACACCTTGCCCGTTCACAACGTGATGTGATCATCATGTGCGCTGGCTGGAAAAACCGCTTCAGCCTTGAAGACACATTATTTGGTGGTGCCCTTGCGGAGATGTTGCTGAAACACCATCAGTTCACCACTGATTGTGATGCTACCAACGCCGCCATCGATATCTGGGACACTGCCAGGAAAGACCTAATGGCCTATAAAGCAAAATTCGCCCACACGCATCGTTTGAAAAAGCTTATGCTCGATGATGTGGTCGGATTTTGCCTTACACCGGATCAAACCCGGTCGGTCCCCCTATATTCAAAGGGGAGAATAACGGTATAACCTCCTATTTCTTCCTTTCGTTGTATCCGATAGAGATTCCAAAGCGTGCCCCGGTTTTAGAGGGGATAAAAAACGCATTAATCGGAATGTTCAACCGACCTGACTTATAGGTCCACCCGGCCGCCAGCACAAACCCGGACCGGAGGCTGATCGGACCACGACTATCGAGGCGTTCGGTGATGGAGTAGGGTATCGATCCCATGGATGAGTCCCATGAATTCTCCAGTTGCCACTGGTTCTCACTGTCGAAATAACCCTTTGCAACCCGCACGAAGTTGATCGTAGGCCCTACTGCCAGCTCAATACCGATCCTGTTATTTCTCAAACCGTTCAATAAGGTAACAGAGGGGATCAGCAGGCTTTGATCCAGTCCACTTATCATTGGAATAAACTCAACCAATGCCTGATAGCTTCCTGCATTCAGGTACTGCTTCTCAAACTGCCAGCCAATCTGAAACATGCTGGGGTAAATGTCGTAACCACCCTGGTCTTTCGGACGTCTGAAGATCCTTGCATTCTCACCTGTATAGAACACCCAGCCCATGCGTGGTCCTGCCAGGTTGACCGAACTCACATCGGGATTGGTAATCATGCTCTCGTAACCAAATGGATTGGTGAGTTTTACCACCAGATCAGGATCGTTGTGCAAGCCAAACATCTCACGTATGCTAACCCGCACCATAGTTTGCAGCTCAAGTGGAAGGTTCTGGTACTCACGGATGCTTGTTTGTATCACCGCCTCTTTCTTCACATCAATCAAGCGAAGCGTCAATACAATCACCTCTCCAAAACGCTCCACACTCCCTCCAAGCATCAAATCAGAACCGATCACCCTACCATACTCCACCAAACAGATCTTTCCGTAACAATTACTAATGTCCAGATTGTGCTTGTCGAGCAGAAACCGAACATCGTACCGGTCGGTAACCTCAAAAGTATCCAGTTTATCGATCTCAATACGCACCAGGTTACCCATCTGCTCCGGTGTCATGTTCATGTTCTGCGAATCAATATTCAAAACTGTCAACCGTGCCCTGGTGGCTTGCTGGGCTTCCAACACCGGAACCATACATGTTAAAATGAACACTGCAATGAACAATCGCTTTACTAATGCCTCTTTGAATGTTTTCTTCATTGTTTTCATAGCTTGTTAGTTTTAGGTTTCTTTTGTGAATCTTTCAAAGGCAAAAGTAGGCTCAAAGCATAGGGGCTGTCAAACGGATATGTTCACATAGCACATCTTCGGTTTATTGATTTTTCATACTTTTGGGTTGGATCACCTTAAAGTGACACTCTATATTTGCATTTTTTGCAAATCCCCCCTATCTTTACCACGGATATTTGCCATTTTTTTTACCGGTTCCATACCGGATTGGCCAAAAACGAAACAGAAACTTATGGAAGAGAAGAGAGAGTTGTTACAGGTGAAGTTCATGGATTTGATTCGTCGCAGAACCGGGCCGGGAAGCTCTTTGGTGTATGAGCTTTCTGACCTGTTAAACATCAGCACCGACAGTGTTTACAGGCGTTTAAGGGGCGAGACGAACCTCTCATTCGAGGAGATTGCGTTGCTTTCGAAGCACTATCACATCTCGATGGACATGCTGAATGAGTCGGCTCCGGGGCTGGTTGCTTTTCAGTACTCGATGCTTGACAAACCTGAGAATTTCCGTCGGCATTGGACTTCGATGCTCAATGATTTACAGAGTATCAGTGCCTCAGAGAGGAAAGAGATACTTTACGCCGCCATTGATATCCCCATCTTCCATCACTTCAATTATCCGTCGCTGATGGCTTTTAAGATGTTTTACTGGCAGCGCGAGGTAATCAACGATCCGGCACTGAAAGACCATCATTTCAATGAAGAGATGGTAGATGAGGCTGTGAAGGAGATCGCGGCTGATATTTACAGAGCCTATGCCTCCATCCCCTCTTCTGAGATATGGACAGATGGCACTGCCAACAGCACCATCAAGCAGATTCAGTTTTATCATGACTCGGGGCGGTTTGCCAACAATGGGGATGCCATCAGGGTGATTGATCAGTTGCTGGAAGAGATGAACAATCTGGAAAAGCAGGTTGAAGTGGGCTTCAAGCACGACCTTACCGGAGAACAACCCGACATTAAGGGTGAGTATAAGTTCTACGTGAGTGATATTGAGATTGGTTCTAACACGGTGCTTACGCGTCGTGACCAGACCGATGCGATATATATGGGATTTCAAACGTTCAATACCATTATTACCACAAACGGCAGGTTTTGTGCCGATACGGAGATTTGGCTGCACAACCTGATAAAAAAGAGCACACTGGTCAGTGGTGTATCTCCCACCCAACGATACCAGTTTTTCCAATCGCAACGCAACAAGATCCTGAAAGTGAAAGAGCGTATCCTGCAGGGTGATTAATACCCCGTAATGCATCACCAAATGATAAACGGTGCATGTGGAGGGGGGCGTTTGAAGAATCACTTGAAGAAAAGGAGGAGACCGACACTACCCTGATGAATGTTTGCAAGTAGTGATTCAGGTTTAACGGGGCAGCGCCAGGCCCCCTCCAGTGTTTTTATCATAAAGCCTGCAACGGCTTTATTCAATTACCACGTCTCTCATTGGAATTGAAGAGTTGTGGCAGCATCATGACAACATTTCAACCAGCCCGTCGAGATCAACCGTTTGTTGCTCTCCGGACTGCATATTCTTAATGGTATAACAACTTTTCGCTCTTTCCTGTTCACCGGCGAGTACCACAAAAGGTATTTTACGTGCATCAGCGTAGGTCATTTGCTTTTTGATCTTTGCAGCATCGGGATAGAGCTCAGAGGCGACCCCTTTTTTACGCAGATGGAACAGTGCGTTGAGGCTGTATATCATATCATCACCTCCAAAATTGATCAACAGCACCTGCGGTCTTATGGGATCTATCGCACCAAATTTCTGAAGCTCCTCCATCACATCATAGATCCGGTCGGCACCAAACGAGATCCCCACTCCTGACAAGCCGGGCATACCGAACACCCCGGTCAGGTCATCGTACCTTCCGCCACCACATAAAGAGCCCATCGCGACATCTGTGGCGTTCACTTCGAAGATGGTGCCGGTATAGTAGTTGAGTCCTCTTGCCAGGGTGATATCCACCATCAAGGCATTGCGGGTGCCATTCAAGTGGTGGTATTGCAGCAACTCATTCATCTCATCCACCCCTTTCATCCCTATTTCAGATTCGGAAACCAGCGAAGTGATGGCAGCCATTTGCTCTGAGTTGTCCCCTTTCATGCCCACAAATTGGGTAATCCGGCTGATCATATCCTCACGGCACCCCAACGACTTCAGTTCAGCGGCTACTCCATCCACACCAATCTTGTCGAGCTTGTCGATGGCAATGGTAAAAGGGTAAAACTGATCTGCCAGGCCGGCCACTTCGGCTACCCCGTAGAGAATTTTACGGTTGTTGACCCTTATGTGCACGGCTACATCGAGCCGGCTAAACACCTCATCGATCATCTGAATCAGCTCCAGCTCATTGGTGAGTGATGTGCTGCCAATGACATCAGCATCACATTGAAAAAACTCACGGTACCTCCCTTTTTGCGGTCGGTCGGCCCTCCATACCGGTTGCAACTGGTAGCGTTTGAAAGGCATGGTGATGTCGTTGCGATGCTGCACGACATACCGTGCAAAAGGGATGGTCAGGTCATAGCGTAATCCTTTATCGGCGATTTTTGGTGCCATGGATTGAATGGCTCGTTGCTGCAGCACATCATCCTCAACGCCTTTGAGGAAATCGCCTGAGTTGAGAACGCGAAACAACAGCTTATCACCTTCGTCGCCATATTTCCCTGTAAGCGTTTCCATCAGCTCCATGGCGGGGGTTTCAATGGGCATATACCCATACAAGGAATACACACTCCTTATCGTATCGAAAATATGGTTTCGTTTCCCCAGCACATTGGGGGAAAAATCGCGTGTTCCTTTGGGGATAGAGGGTTTACCAGCCATAATATTGAGGTTTTCTATCGGCAAAAATAGGGGTTTCGGTTAGAACACCCGCAGATATTTGGTGTTCTTTTTGCTTTTCTATCTACAACATTCAGGCTACAACCAAGCCAGTGACTACAAAAGTTATTATGAAGAATCATCACAGCAAGCAACCTTCGATCCACATCAATGGCTTTCAGGTTATCGACCCAAACGAACATCATAAAACTGGAAACATGTGCCACCCACGCGCTGAACATCTTCATTAAACAGAAATAAGAGCAAGTTTTTATTCGACAGTCGCATTTTTTTTATCCATTCTGTCGAAAAGGGGTTTTTATGTTGTATCTTTGCTGACAGACAAGGTGTTGTAACCATTGATCTTCTCGAGCAACCACCATAGTAAAGCCGGTTACTACACCCGATTTTGTGCTAATTCAATCCATGTTGATGGATATGGAAACGAAACGAATCGTAATATCGTGTTCGTTTCTGTTAATCTGTTTTTTACCCTTAAAGGGCACAGAAGACACATGCAAAAGAGAGGGGCGATGGAGGGTCTCCTTTAAAGGCACGAGCACCTTAACAGGATATTGGTCAAACCGTCAGGGTATCGGGCAGGATATCCCTGCGCAATACCTTATATGGAGTTTTCGGGGGCAGCTTAACCTGGCGGGCATTCCCATAAATGGGTCGGCCCTATATTCCACTATGCAGCATCCGGGCTATCAACCCATGAACCACTATACGCTGCAGGTTGACATGCGCACTTTGCTTCGGCAAGGGATAAAGAAGCCTGCATTGAGGTTTTTACGCCATTTTGAGGTCTTGGAGGTGGGACGAACCCGTCCTGATTATTCGAAGCTCATGATCAGTGGTGTTATGTTACAGGGTGCACATGCCGGAGTACGTTTTGGGCGGTTTTCTGCTGCGGCAGCCTATGGCACCTCCCAACAGCCTGTAACAGGCGGTTTCCTATGGAGCCCGCAGTACCGGCAGAGGATGTTTTTCGGACGTTTGGGTTATGGCAGGCCTGAGAAGAGTTCTGTCTACTTGTCCGTACTCCGTTACAGAGACCTCCCTGAGAGCCATACCGGTGACGCTCAGTTCTTCATCCAACAACCCGATACCTTCATCCACATAGCCGACACCTTTTTTCTTCCGGCCGACACTATTCCTCTGATACAACATCCGGGAGAGGGCATGGTGGTAGGTATAGAGGGTGTCACCCATCTGTTTCAACAGAAGCTTCAGTTCAGGGGTGAGCTCTCCGGATGTGCCAACACCACAAACACCGGCTCGGAACCTATCGCTTCTGATGTGTTGCCCAACTGGATAACATCCGTTTACCAGCCCCGGCTAACCACTTCGCTGTCGTACGCAGCCAGATTAGAAAGCAGCTTAAACTTGCCCAACACCAAGGTAAAGGCTTCGGCAATGCGCATAGCACCGGGATACCGCTCGGCGGGTGTCCCTTTTATGCGGCAGGATTACGAAGGTCTGGAGGTTCAGGCCACACGTATGCTCCTGAGTAAGCGTGTGATGGTACAGCCATGGGCACGTATCTACCGCGACAATCTTTCAGGCCTTAAGGCGATGACCACCACCACCGACATCTGGGGTATTACCACTTTCATAAGACCCGACAAATGGCCTTGGGTCAGCATGACCTGGTCGCCACACCGGCAGCAGGTGAGTGGAGAAAACATGATCCAACGAAGCAACGCCGAAATCTTTACCATATCTTCAGGCAAAAACTACATTCTGGCAAAGCATTACAATGCATACACCGGCATCACCTGGTCGGGACAGAACATGAAGACCACCGTATCCGATGTCATTACAGCATACAAGGGAGCCCAGCTCATGGTGCAGCAGACCGTTATGCTGAAAATCCCCTTGTCGCTGCAATTATCGGGTGGTTACTATTCACTGCGCACCGATACCTTACACCGGCTCTCGGGTATGGTCACGGCGGCAGCATACTATCATCATGGCAGAAAGTGGCGGGCAGGGCTCTCCATCAGATATACCGGCAACCAGGATGAACGGAGAACAGGCGTTGCTGTTAATTTTTCCGCCGATCTGGGCAAAGCAGGGAGGCTCATTTTTGTGGCTGAGCCACTCCGGTACCGGGATGCACTGAGACCGGAAAGGGAATTCAATCAATACATGGTCAGGTGCTCTTTAGTCACCAGACTGTAAAGAGGATAGATGATACAACAACCCTAATTATAATGATGATGAACAATCGATTAGTATTCTTTAAACGGAAGGCAGGATACAGGCGGCACTTTATTGTGATGCTTTTGCTGCTCCATGTATTCATGGGAACAGGTCAAATCTCAGTAAACATTCAACTTCCTCCACCCGGGAAATTTGTCCCTGAGGACTTTCTCAATGCGTTATCGTTCCAGAACCATACGGTACAGACCAGGCAGGTTTACCTTGCGGCTACGGTGGAGGAGCAGACGGCAAAACTGATTTACTCCGGCACTTCGGCGGTATTTGAGCTGATGCCCGGGTATTCGTCACCCCATTATTCCGTG
>SKPS01000193.1 GCA_007119395.1 Lentimicrobiaceae bacterium | reverse complement strand
TCAACATTGAAGGTTACCCATCGCGCACATTTCTTGACCTGGTAACCCGTGTCAAGCCGGCACAGGTAACGCTGGTGCCCGACCCTCCCGATGCGCTCACCTCGAATGAGGGGTGGGACACTGTGCGGCACGCGGCGCTGCTGAAAGATGTGGTGGCCGAGCTTAAGGCCTACGGTATCCGTACCAGTCTCTTTATCGGCACCGATTGTGCGTTGATAGAGCGTGCCGCTGATACCGGTACCGACAGGGTTGAACTGTATACCGAACCATACGCCGTGGAGTATCCACACAACCCCGAAAAAGCAGTGAAACCCTTCGCCGAAGCAGCACTCTGTGCCCACCGGTGTGGATTGGGCATCAATGCCGGGCATGACCTGAACCTCGATAACCTGAAGTTCTTTGCGCAGAATGTGCCTCACCTGCTGGAAGTATCTATCGGACATGCCCTGATCAGTGATGCCCTTTGGCTGGGACTGGAAAAAACAGTGAAACATTACCTTGAGCAACTCGCCTGATGCATGGAGCTTTTCAAACACACCATGGGCAATGGTGACCCGTTAGTGATCCTGCACGGACTGTATGGCATTTCCGATAACTGGTACACCATAGGCAAAGCGTTGGCAAAACGCCATCGCGTGATTATACCCGATCTGAGAAACCATGGCAGATCACCCCATGCCTACATATTCAATTATTTGGTAATGACTGATGACCTACTGGAGTTGCTCGACAGCGAAGGGCTCTCTTCGGTGAACCTCCTGGGGCATAGTATGGGAGGAAAGCTGGCAATGCACCTGGCCACCGGCTATCCTGACTTGGTAAACCGACTGATTGTGGCCGATATCTCGCCCCAAACCACATCGGTACGTCAGCACCATCTAACCTTGCTTCAGGCAATGAAAAGTGTTGATTTCGATCATTTTACAGATAGAAAAATGATCGATTCACATCTGGCCTCCGCCATCCCCTCCCCTGCGCTCAGACGTTTTATCATGAAAAGTCTGGTAAGGGTCGCACCAGACAGGTTTGCATGGCGGATCCACCTTGAGGCACTGGAACAAAACCTCGATGAAATCATGGAAGGAATCCCGGACACACAACGGTTTGAAAAGCCCACTCTGTTTATTCGCGGAGCTGATTCTGATTACATCACTGAGGCAGACTTCTCGCTGATGCGCACCATTTTCCCCAACCACAGGCTGGAGACCATAAACCAAGCCTCCCACTGGTTGCATGCCGACCAGCCTGAAACCTTTGTACAACTGGTCATGGAGGCGTTGCGTTAACTCCCTAGCATCCCGGAAGGTGAGTGTAGCAATAAAGTGCGTCATATGCGCCGGCATAGTCTACCGAATAATGACCAGAGGCATGGTGATGCGCTGATCAACGGTGGTGACCACTACTGTGTATATGCCGGATCTCCACCGGTTGGTTTCGAATTGATAATCACCTCCTGCAAACACATTCCCGAGTAGTTGATGGTGTATTTGCCGGCCCGGTGAATCGATCACTTCAACCAACACTTTATCGTAGTCCTTGTTAAATTGCAGTGAAAACATATCGGTAGCCGGGTTTGGGTAGAGCTTGAACGAATGGTCTTCCCCGATGTTCTCTACACTGATAAACACATGGTGTAGGGTGTCTGATACGGCTTGGCAACCGTAGCTATTGGTCACCACCACATGGTACACTCCGGTGATGGTTGCATGGATTTGTTGATCAGTTTCACCGGGCAGCAGGAGCCCGTCGCGGTACCATTGGTTCCCGTCCGTGGCAGATGACACCAGATAATTACCGGGGGTATAGAGGTAGCTGATGGTCACAGGCGGAGGGGAGGTAAGCATGCTTACTACAACGGTATCATGTGCGGGGTTGCAACCTGATCCGGATGCTTCTGCTGTAAGTGTCCAGATACCCGCTTCGGAGGAGGGCACCTGCCAAAAGGCTCCTGTGCCCGCAGGCGTGCCCTGGTAATGCCAGGTATATTCATATCCCGGAATATTCGAACTGCCAATTTGCACAGAGGATCCATCACATACGTCCATATCGGGTCCACCATAAGCGTACAATGCACAACAGAGGGTGGAAGATGTAACAGACCAAGGCACACCGGCTACCACTGCGGGCATTGCCTGCATAGTTCCCGTTGAAGTCTGGCCGAACGTTTGGGTGGTCCAGCCACTGATGGTATCCCGAACAAACATCGGATCTTTCTGGTTGCAGGCAGTAAACCCTTCTGCATCCGTCTTAATCAGGTAGAGGCTGTAACTACCTGGCCCAAAAGTATTGGTACTTCCCAACAGATAATAGCCTTCGTCACCGGTCATCGCCAGACCTGTTGGCCAGTGCCCGTCAGTGCCTGTACTGCCATAGCTTCTGGCCCAATGCATGTTGCCATCCGTGTCGAGGCTCATTAAAAAGGTGTTTCGATTGTTGGTAAGCGAGTCTGAAAAGTCAGTATAGCCTGCAACCATCAATGCATCACGTGCCGGATCGTACAGCATATTGAACGAACGTTCCGTTTCAGGGGTGCCATAACTGTAGAGCCATAACGGGTCGCCAGCTGTATCTGTACGCATTACCACCACATCGTTCCCTCCAATACCTCCCTGATTACTCCATCCCATAAAATAGTATGAGTTGTCGTGCTCAACCACCGTATTCAACCTTTCATTGCCGGGCCCACCATACCGTTTACGCCAGATCACATTGCCCGCTGTATCGGTCTTTACAGCGGCAAACTCAGTACCTCCGCTGCCGGTAGCGTCGTTGGTCAGTCCGGCAAACAGGTAATCGCCTTGTGCCGTTTCGGTCATACCCATGATCTCATCGTTCTGAGGTGTGGATACAATCCGGCTCCAGATCAGATGCCCTCCCGGTGTAAACTTGCAGATCAGAATGTCTTCGCTGCCACTGATAGTGGTCAGACCCGCCGCCACCAGCTCCCCCGTTGATGTCTCCATCACACGGTAAAAGTTAACATTTCCCAAAGGATGCCCCACTCCTATCGACCAAATAACTGTTCCGGAGGAATCAGCCCTGGTCAACACACCCACCACGTTGGGTGTGAGCCCGGAGCTGTGACCGGCACCTACCAATTCATTGTTTTGGGTTACAATCACATCCCAGTTGGTCTCATCACCCACATCACCGTAGGTCTTGGCCCATAACACCTCGCCAAAGGAATTGTACTTTACCAGAAAAGCATCACGCCCATTGCCCGGTACCGACATGGTGTAACCGGTGGCATACAACGTGCCGTCAGACATTGCCGCCAGATGATAGTTGCGGTCGTTGTCGGTTGAACCCACTACCTTCTGAAACTGTGTTTGCCCAAACAAATATGCCGAAACAAACATCATCAAAAAAAGAGAAAAAAATCGCTTCATAGCTTTTGTGTATTTGGAGGTTTATACTGTTGATTATGCTTCACTGTTTTTGGTAAATCTATGCTGCGTACTGCTGTGAATAAACACGGTAAAAGTCGGCCCCCGTTCAACTTCTCATTACTCTGCATATCTTGTTCTATTGAGCCCACCATCAATACCGGAGGCTGGATTTCATCAACCGAATCAATACAATATATGAAACTCATTTACTATCACAAAGATAAACAAACAAGTAAAACAAACCGGCCATCGGGTCGCGAATAAACGCTATTTTTGTCGTGATGAAACGTCAAGACAACAATAAGATAAAGTCTCTCGGAGTATTCTGTGGCTCTTCGGTGGGGCGCGGTGAAGCGTATGGTGAGATGGCTGTAAGGATGGCCCGCAGGTTGGTTCACGAGGGCATTACCATGGTTTACGGAGGTGGCAATGTGGGGTTAATGGGCATCATGGCGAGTGAGATGCTGGCTGCCGGTGGGGAAGTGGTAGGTGTGATCCCTTCACACCTTGCCTCCAGAGAGCTTGTTCACCCTGGCGTTGAAAAGATGCATGTGGTAGAGGGGATGGCGGAACGCAAAGCCCTGATGGCAGAACTGTCGTGCGCTTTTGTGGCACTACCGGGAGGCTTTGGTACCCTGGATGAAATGTTTGAAATGCTCACCTCGCTCCAACTGGGGCTTTCGGGCAAACCTTGCGGACTGCTGAATATTAAAGGATTTTGGGATCCTATGGTGCTTCAGATTGAGCGTTGTGTGGAGGAGCAGTTTTTGAGTCAGATCCACAGAGACCACCTGTTGGTGCACGATGATCCGGAGAGCCTGCTGGATGCCCTTCGTGATTACACAACCAGAAAGCATGATGACACCCTATGGATTAATGGTTTAAAAGAGAATAACAGATACTGAAACATGAAAGTAATTGGTATTACCGGAACGATTGGAGCCGGTAAAGGAACGGTGGTGGATTATCTGATGAAGGAGAAGGGGTTCAGCCATTACTCTGTGCGGGGCTTTCTGACCAGGGAGATCATCAGACGTGGCATGGAGGTAAACAGAGACAGCATGGTGGTCGTAGCCAATGATTTGCGTGCCAGGCACTCTCCGGCATATATCATTGAGGCGTTGTATGATGAAGCGGTTGCCTCGGGCAACGATTGTGTGATCGAGAGCATACGTACACCCGGTGAAGTGGAGGCGCTGCGAAAGGCTCCTCACTTTTTGTTGATGGCTGTTGATGCTGATCCGGAGATACGGTACCAACGCGTTGTGGGAAGGGGCTCAGAGACCGATCACATCAACTATGAGACTTTCCTGCACAATGAAGCCCGCGAAATGGATTCCGAAGACCCCAACCATCAGAATATCAGGCGTTGCATTGAAATGGCAGACATTGTGCTTACAAACAACGGCACCATTGAGGCACTCCATCGTAACCTGGAAAGGCAAATGGCTTTACATCATCAGGCAAAATGAAGCCATACATATATATATGATGTACAGAGAAGAGTGATGAAGAGATCAACCTTAAAAACTACAATATGAGCGAGACACATATCAGGCCCACTTGGGATGAGTATTTTATGGAGTTGGCGCGTACGGTGGCACAGCGGGCCACATGTGATCGGGGCCGGAGCGGTTGTGTGATTGCCCGTGACAGGCAGTTGCTGGTTTCAGGGTATGTGGGTTCTCCTGTGGGACTGCCCCATTGCGACGATGTGGGGCATCAGTTCAAAAGGATGACCCATGAAGATGGTTCGGTGACACAGCATTGTGTACGTACGGTACATGCAGAGCAAAACGCCATTTGTCAGGCCGCCAAGCTGGGCATCTCCCTCAACGGAGCAACCCTCTATTGCAGAATGACTCCTTGCAGAACATGCGCCATGCTGATCATCAACTGCGGCATCAAAAGGGTTGTGTGCGAATACCGATACCACGCAGGTGCTGAATCAGAGGCGCTGTTCCTTGATGCCGGACTTGAGTTGAACTATGTAAACCAGGAGGTACTCGAATACCGCGATCAAAAGGAATCGCCATAAACATCGTCCAGTGTAAACGGTGGCAACAGGCTGTCGTTGCCAGGGCTCTGCCCCATAGAATATGGTGATATCGGAAATGAAGGAGAAGAAAAGCTACAACAAAAGATGAGAAAAGAGGAGCGTATTACATTGTATCCGATGAAGTTCAGACCCAGGTTTATTGAGAAGCCGTGGGGTGGTTTTCGTTTTCGTGATGAATTGGGTTATGAGGGAGTGCCGGACAACCCTTGCGGAGAAGCCTGGCTGCTGTCAGCGGTGCCGGGTTTGGAAACCGTGGTTGACAACGGCCCCCTGCAGGGGAACACTTTGTCTGAAGTGTACGAAGTGTTTATGGAGGAGCTCACCGGTGAGGCGTTGTATGAGAAACACCCCGAGCAGTTTCCGTTGTTGGTGAAGCTCCTCGATGCCAACGAGTGGCTTTCGTTGCAGGTGCACCCCAACGACCAACTGGCAGACAAAAGGTACAACAGCACCGGAAAAACAGAAATGTGGTATATCCTTGATGCCGAACAGGGTGCCACCCTTATGAGTGGCTTTAATCGCGAAATGGATCGCAACACCATGGTGTTTGTGACCGAAAATGGTGCGTTGCCGGATGTAATGCATGCTGAACCTGTTGCCAAAGGGGATCTGTTCTATACCCCTGCCGGCAGGGTACATGCCATTGGACCGGGTATCATGCTTGCTGAAATCCAGCAAACATCCGATGTCACCTACCGTCTGTGGGACTGGGGGCGCGTAGACCAGGATGGAAAACCCAGAGAGACCCATCTTCACAAAGCATTGGATGCTATTGACTTTCAACTAAATGACCACCCGAAAAGAGCATACCAACAAACCGTCAACGCAGCCAATGAAATGATTCGCTGCGATCACTTCTTTGTTAATATCATTCCGTTCAATACCCCTATGAAAAACGACTACAGCCATCTCGACACCTGCGTGGCCTTGCTTTGCACAAAAGGGGCCGGAGCACTCATCAGTGAACCGTGGTTTATCCCTTTCCGCGCCGGTGAGGTAATCCTTGTGCCGCAAAACACCTCATCGGTGGAATTGATTGCTGAACAACCGGCAGAAGTGCTTGAAATCTATGTGCCGGTTTGATACCGTGACCAGGCAGATCGCTTATCACACCGTCCACACAGGCAATCAATTACAAAAAATATCGTTATCTTTGCAACCGTTTTTACGAAAACAGGCTGCCTGATCAATGCTTTAAGAGTCTTTATGTCAGACGATTACATCAACCGTCGAAAAAGAGCACAAGAGCATACCGGGCACAACAAACATCAACATCGAACAGCACGGTATGCACACAGAACATAGTGAACAGGAGATTATCAGAAGGGAGTCCTTAACGGCATTGCGTGAATTGGGCATCGACCCGTACCCGCCGCATCTTTTCCCGGTCAATGTTACTGCTGAAGAGATTCATAAACAATATCCTTCCGACGACACCCATTTTCAGGATGTGTCGATAGCCGGCCGTATCATGAGCCGCCGCATTATGGGTGCAGCTTCTTTTGCTGAGCTGCAAGATGCAACAGGCAGGATTCAGGTCTATTTCAAACGTGATGAAATATGTACCGGTGACGATAAATCACTCTACAATGTAGTATTCAAAAAGCACATGGATCTGGGTGACATCATAGGGGTCACCGGGCGTGTTTTTGTAACCAAGATGGGTGAGATCTCCATTCATGCTACAGGGTTGAAGTTGCTGGCCAAATCACTCAGGCCGCTGCCCGTGGTCAAAGAGAAAGAGGGGAAAACCTGGGATGCCTTTACAGATCCGGAGCATAGATACAGGCAACGCTATTTAGACTTGATTGTGAACCCTCATGTGAAGGGTGTGTTTGAGCAACGGTCACAGTTGATGCAGATTATGCGCAACTTCCTCAGCGGCAAAGGGTATCTGGAAGTGGAAACACCCGTTCTCCAACCACTCTATGGGGGTGCTTCAGCCCGTCCTTTTAAAACGTACCACAACACCCTTGATACAACACTCTACCTGAGAATT
>SKPS01000212.1 GCA_007119395.1 Lentimicrobiaceae bacterium | reverse complement strand
TGGAAAAGCAACGGAATCGTTAAAGGTGCTGTGTTATCTAATAACAACAGTATTGTAGTCGCTGACCAGATAAGTTCTTTTGCAGGTTCAAATCTGATCCTTTTAGACAGTAATTTACAGCTAATATGGAACCGCTGGCTGGCGTACTATCCGATCTGGATGGAACGACCCTATAAGATGCGAGCGGCTCATGACGGGGGATACCTGATTGTGGGGATGACCAAGGTTATTGGTGCCGGCGGCTGGTTTGTAAAAACCGACACCATGGGTTGTGCCCTGCCCAACTGTGCTGACACGCTGTACCATATTGGCATTGAAACGGTTGAGCGGGGTAAACAGGAGGTGTTCGTTTACCCCAACCCAACCCGTGATGACCTTTATGTCCGAACCCGGGACAACACTCCTTTGCCGCAAGGCACTCTGCTTATATTCAACATGCAAGGTGCCATTCAGAAAGAGGTGTCCATTCCGGCATACCAACACCAAATGCACCTCAACCTCAACCACCTTCCGGCAGGAGTTTACCTTGGCCGCATCGTAAGCACCAGCGGTGAAGGAGGCACATTCCGCATTGTAAAACAGTAGGTTGGTTTTTGGCTTTTGGCTGTTGGCTTTTTGTGACACAGAGCTTCGCAGAGGAAAAAAGGAGTTTCACGGAGAAAGAACCTCTGTGAAACTCTCCTGTTAACTCTTGTTTTCCTCTGTGTAACGAAATCGGTTGTTGACGTCTAAGAAGCCAAAGAGCCAATCGCTCTTTATCAGGGTTTTGCTTCTGGTTCGCCCCAGCCGTATGTGGGAAATGAGAAGCCTGCAAGTTGGAGTGCTCTGGTGACCACTGTGTCAACTACTTCTGTAATGTTTTCAGGCATGCTGTAAAACGAAGGGCTTGCCGGGCACACGATTCCACCGGCGAGGGTTACCCTTTCCATGTTTCGGATATGTATCAGGTTGAGTGGCATTTCGCGGGTCACCAGCACAAGTCGTTTCCGTTCTTTCAGCATCACATCAGCAGCTCTGGCGATCAGGTCATCAGCGATGCCTTGTGCAATGGATGCCAGGGTTCCCATTGTACAGGGGATGATCACCATGGTATTGAAGTATCCGGAGCCTGAAGCGGGAGGGGTGAAAAAATCGTGGTTGTCGTACATTGTCCAGGGCAGAGAATCCGGTTCCTGGTTCAGCTCATAGCGCCACACCTGCTTGCCACTGCCTGAAAACACCACTGCTATCCGTTCGGTCTGATGCTGCAGATGCTGCAACCGTTCCAGAAAACGTTGGGCATAGACCGATCCGCTGGCTCCTGTAACGGCCACCAGCAGGTTTATCTTCTCTTCTTTGTTCACAGGCTTCACCATAGATTAACGCATTGCACACACAACAGGAACATCGTCTTTGCTGTGCAGATCATACCGGATTCATCAGTATAAAAATCAGCAATCTATATCCTGTAAAACAAACCAAGGGTAAGAATGTTATTGGTTTGGCCAAAATTGAGTCGTCGGATATAGGTGCCACCACTGATGTGTTTTCTGACGGGGGTGATGGAGTTGGAGGTGCGGAAGTTTGCGCTCCAGTTGTCGCTCAGGTGGTAGTAGAGCCCCAACACCAGAGAGCTGTTGTGGGTATTAAACGGGCGACTGTTGAGCTCAACGAAATCTTCTTCTTCGTAGGTATATACGAGCACACCGTAGGCAATACCAAATTCCAGTTCCAGTTTATCTCTGAAGTACCATCGAAACATAAGCGGCACTTCAATATAATTGAGGTCCAGTTTATAAGACCGGTGGTTGTTGTCTTCTGATGGATTTTCGCGGCTCCCTTTCTGCATAAAGGTGATTTCCATCTGAAACCGCCAGTTCTCTCGAAAGCCAAAACTGGCCCAGGGGCCACCATAGAAACCAAGTTTATTGTAGCCTCCACTTTGGTCGCCAGACACCTGGCTTGCCACAAGGCCGGCCGTCAGTCCACCATGAAAGGTTTGCCCCTCGAGTTGGGCTGTGAAGATTCCCAACAAGCAACAGCATGCTAAAACAATTCGTTTCATTCTGAAAACGGTTTAATATTTTTTTATGACCCTTCTGCTGTAAGCGCTATCGCCACAGGCAGAAAACCTCACTGCAAACATAACGATTTTTGCATTATGCAACATATTGACTGCACAATGAATTGCCCCGGGGTGCCTCTGCCGGGTTAAAAATGGTATGCATACCTCAGGTCAAACAGCATCTCGCTAAACCGGATCTGGTTTTGTGCTGCAGTATTCAGGAGATGTGCGAGGCGCAGTTGAACGGATTGTTTTTCTGTCAGGCGATAGCTGCCTGAGAGGGTGTTACGCAGCACAAGGTTTGCCACAACTCCATCAGTGAAGGAGATCAAAACTCCACTACTCCAACCGGCGGTTAGTTTTCTGTTGAGCAGCTCTTTGTTGAGCTGCACTGATGGGTGCATTCTGGTTGTGGTGACAAAAGGGAGCTGAAAGTAGTTAAAGCCGACGGCGGGCATCACGAACAGGTCGGGTGCTTCGAGGTGAAACCTCCAAGCTACGCGGGTGTTCAGGTTTGAGACCAACTGTTGAATGGTATCGCCTGCCCGGTCTCTTCCCGCCAGATAGTTTGCTTGAAAGATCAGCAGTTGAGCCTTTCTGCCTGTTCCTTTGCGGTAGGTGAAGCCTCCGTTCAGGCTGGCATTTACTCTGTTTAGCACGATGGTGTCTTCTGTTGCAGAAATGTCTTGATGCAGTCGGACCTGAAAGTTGTGTAATCCGGCGTGAATACTCCACTGTTGGTTGGGTCGGTAATCAGCTCTGATTCCCCCGATGAAACGTGTCTGGGTCATTCTTTTGGTTTGGCGGAGGTTATTTCGTTCAAACCCCAGTTGCGGCGACAGGTTCAATTGCAGGCGTGGAAGCCGGATTCTGGAAGCCAGCCTGACTCTTTCCACATCATTTCTGATGAAATAGATGCCCATGGTTTTATACTCCGGCTCAATGCGGTCGTATGCCAGTCTGATGCTGTAGTTTCGTTGTCTGTATTCAAGTGATGATTCGAGCGCGGTGAGGTATTGGGTTGAGGCACGTTCTGTCAGGAAGAGGGCGGGGATCCGGTTGATCCTGAACGAATCGGGGGTGCTTTCATTGGCCTCCACATCCATTGTATAAGCGCTCAGGCCGAGGTTTGCGTTCAGGAAAAAGTGTTTCATAAGGCGTTGCCCTGTGACGATTCCGATGGCGGCATTTTCTGCTGGCAGCACATTCTCCTCCTCAGGGTCAAAGCCTGCACTCTCTACATGGTCTTTGGCCTTCAGAAAAACGAGATCTACAAAATTGTCGTGCGTACCATAACCGATTTTCATGGTCATTCCTCTTCGGGCGAAGGCGGGCAAAAAGATTTCGGTCAGGGTGGTATCCGCTTCAATGGGTCTGAGCAGCCTGCCATATAAGAGACCAAAGCGAATGTTTCCCGGGGTTAACTCAGTACCGGCTCCTAAAATGGTGTGGCCACTGAATACCAATGGGGAGAAGCTGAGATTTGCATGGCCCAGGTGAAAAGTTGCCCATTTGTACGAGGGGCTGGCTCCGATTTTATTGAACTGCTGACGGTACTTTCTCTGGTCATTGCCCAGTATGAAGTGCACCGGGATATTCCAATGGCCTGTTGATATACGCGGTGAGCCATATACCCTGATCATGAAAGGGTCTCTTCTGTTGTCAATTTGACTAACATTGTAGTAAGAGAGCTCCGCTGTAATGCTTCCGGACAACCGCACGCTCTCTTTTATTTTTTCAAAGAGGGTAGTATCAGTTTCAGCATAAACACCCGTTGAGATCTTCAACAGGAAGATGGCTGTTAACACACCCAACAGGTATTTATTCCGGATTTTCAAATGTATAGTGTTTTCAGTGTTTTCTTATGCGTATTCACCATCGTTACTGTTGTCTTCTTCGTTGTCTTCGTTCCTCTTTTTCGGGTTGATGTTCAATGACGAGGGGCTCGCTCATCCTCCATCTGTCGTCTCTGGCCCTGATCAGATAGCGGTAATGCCGGTTTACATCACTGTGCCGGTCGAAAAAGGTATCGGTTTCTTTGCCGGTTTGGAGCACATCAAGCTCACGTCCTGTTTCAACATCAATGCGTGTAATCACATACCCTGCGAGTCGTGGGTGGGTTGAATGTTCCCATTGGATTCTCAACCTTGCGCCTTCATGTTCAATAACGGCGGAAGCAGGTGGTGTTACTATTTCGTAGGGATCGAACCCGATGGCAACCGAAGCAGAGTGCTCACTTTCATTGCCGGAGCTGTCGACAGCGGATACAGCGTATTGGTATTTCCCACCGGTCACGAGCGTGTCGTTCAGAGTGACTTGGTCTGTTTTCGCAATGGCTTCGAATTCAGCATCTGATGCCCTGTACAGGATGTACTTTTCGAAATCGGGCTCCGGGTTTTGTGTCCAGGTGATAAAAACAACATTTTCCTCTCTGCGGATGGCTGTAATATGTGGTGGTTGTGGAGGCACCTTATCAGGGAGGCGTGCTTTTACAATTGCTGAAGGTTCTGAGCGGTTATGGCTTTTGTCGATCACAAAAACCCTGTAGCCGAAAGTGGTTTGCGCTGTTTCGGGGAGTGGGTCAATAAAAAAGGTGTCAGGATGAGGTGCTGCATTGAGCATAAACCATCGTTTAAACCCATCATCACTTGATCGCTCTATTTCATACCCCAGAACACTCTCCTGCAACGGAGGGTCCCATTGAAGAAGGATCTGCCCTTCGGTTGCCTCTGCCACCAGGTTTTTCGGTGGCTGCGGTGGTGTTATCCGTGGGAAAAAGAATGAAACGGTGTCGGATGGTGTTCCGGCTATCCCTCTTTGGTTGGCGCTTCTGATGAAGTAGTGGTACTGTTGCCCTTCGAGCACATCTGTATCAACCCAGCCTGTACCGGTGCTGAGCAGAATATCGGCAGCAGGGTATGCTTTCTCAAAGGGCTCCGTTCTTTCCCGTGAGCGATAGATTTCATAGCCTTTCACCGGGCCCGGCGCAGGATCCCAATGAAGAGCCAGGCCTCTGCCCAATAATTCCGCTCTGAAATTTGAAGGAGGCGGAACCATGCGGTCGTCTGTGGGAGTTGCTTCGATGATGTGTCCTCGTCTGCTTTCCACGCCAAAGGCATTAACCGCTGCGACATAATAATAGTATGTTGTTCCATTTTCGAGGAACCGGTCAGCATGGGTTTCTTTTGCGTCGTCGGTCTCCATGCCGGGTGAAGCAACCGTAACGGGCAGTTTCCCTCCCACATTCAGTTGTTCAAACGGTCCTATCTCCCTTAAGGATCTATAAATATGGTATGTCACAACCTCTCCGCTGGTCAGCAGTGCTCTGTTTCTGTTCCAACTAAGTTCAACTCTCTGGTGGCTTGATGTAGCTTCAAGGCCTTCAACCGGCGGCACCCTTTGCTCATCACAGCAATCGACCCATTGAGAAACAGCCAGCTCCTGCTCAGCGCCATTGACTGTGGCCGTAATCCTGTATTGAGCTTTTGTGCCCGGAACCTGGGTGGTATCGGTAAAGAATTCCCCCAGCAGCATTCCAAATTCTGGATTGATCAAAGAGACGATCTCCATGAATGCCACTGCACGATCGTTCTGATACAACGTTTCCAGCATCTGCTCAGTGATGTCGGATGGGGGGTCATGCGCTCCAAACAGTTGCAAGTACAGGTGATACTTTGCACCAGCCACCCTCCTGATGTCATCCAGGGCAGTGGTCATGCCCTGTGGCTCTTGTGTAAGTCTTCGCCAATCTGCACTTGCGTCATTTCTCACGTACACGTGGTACCCCTGCAGTTGTGCAGTGCGCAGGCCTCTCCATCGCAGGTTAATTTCATTTTCGCTGGTGAATATTAACACATCAGGAGAGCGGGCAAACGCATTTTGCTCCGGGAGGGACAACAAGCAGCAGATGATGAACAGCTTGAAGAAATATGTGAGTAGATTATACATACAGTTATTGGTTTGTTTTTTTATAGATGTATTGTGTATCCCACATCGAGTTCTGCTGAATCACTGTATATCCAGACACTCCATGATACTTCTGCCGAGCCGGACACTTTCACAAACGCGGGGGTGGCTTCCAGGTCCAGGGTCAGTTTCACCTCTCCTGATGTCAGGTCGTAGTACCCGATGGGGGTATCAATATCCAGATCCCATAACCCGTTGAACTGCGCCCTGGCACTCATGGTGTGTGTAGAAAAGAGGTATGAAAAGCTTCCTGCAGCGTTCACCTCGATGGCTGCAATGATATCTACAATACCCAGCTCAAATTTTCTGTTGAGCTGATAGAAGAGTCTTCCATCGAGCAGAATGTGTTGAGAGGTTACATCGATAGAAGCTTCCGCATGAACTGTTTTCAAAAAAGAGCCAGTGATCTGTTCGCTTCGCACAAAGAATTCATTCTCAGAGAAGAGGTAGTTGATTCTGCCGTCAAAGCTCAGCACTCCCCCATCGGCATCCGGCAACCCGACGAACATCCGCACATAGCCATCCACTTTGGTTTCAGGCTCCCAATGCACATTCAGCTTGCCTTCGCCAAACATAGAAGACTCTTGTTGCAACAGCCACACCTTGCCATAAAGGGTGAATTCCCCGGGCACCAGCACCATCTCCATTCGTCCTGCAAAAAGTTGTCCTGACGGAGTATTGCCAACACCGATCAGTGCCTTAAAAGAGAACTGATCAGTATTTGAAGGGCTTCCGGGTTCATTGCCAACGGGGGGGTTATAGTTGTAGCCCAATCCCCCACCTATTTCAAGCAACGACAGTCCGGTTTGGCCGAGCGGTATGGTCACATCGGCAGTTAATTCAGCATACCAATAGTTAAAGGTGACATCGTCGTCGTCTTCCATATTCCCCACGATCAGAAGTCCTTTCAATCCGGCCCCTTTCCCGGCCATGTTTTTTATGCCGATATCAAAATCGCCTCTAAACTCTCTTCCGCTATAGGCAAAGGCCCCGGTAAATTCAACAGGTCCCCGTTCAAAGCTGATCTCTGCGCTTTCAAGGTTAACAGATACTGTTGGGCCCGGCCTCAGGTGAACCTGTCCACCCAATTCATTGATACCGATTTTTTCAAACCCAAACTTCCCCTTCAGGTCCATGTGGTACTCTTCTTCAGTCACGCCGAATGACAGCGTTTCGAGGTGAAAGTCAAAGCCAGAGCCAAATTTCACTGCTTTGTCGATGCTGATTTCATCTGCTTTGATTTCACCTTTTGAGTTGACTTCAAGTCCCATCACGGTAACTTCTCCGATGGTTTCTGATGTCACAATGGCATTGAGGGTGAGGGTTCCGGTACTGGTAGGTTGATTCCATTGGATGCCTGTACCTGACAAGAGTGAGAAGGATGTTCTCAATCGTGGTATGGAGACTGGGTTGTCGGTGGATACTTCTGCGGCCCAACCACTTCCGGCGGCGGTGATGGTTGTTCGGATTCTCCCTTCCATCGG
>SKPS01000164.1 GCA_007119395.1 Lentimicrobiaceae bacterium | reverse complement strand
TGTGTTGATTCTGAGGTGGCACCTCCGAGAAGTCTTTTTGCAAAGGGCCAGCCCCGAACAGGGAGAACCCGCCAAAGAGGTGGTGGTGTCTGAAGCCAAACCTGGCAGCGCCATAACCACCCATGCTGAACCCCTCCACTACGCGCCCCCGTCGCGTGGCAATGGTGCGATACTCCTTGTCTACATGTGGTATCAGATCATGAATAAACATATTCTCCACCGGCTGTTTCCCATCTTTAGAGTTGCACCACATCCCATGCGGTAACCCATTGGGGAAAACCACCAGCGCCTCCGGGATTTTTCCATCTGACATGGCCTGATGAAAGTGGGCAGCCAAAGGTGCTATGCCAGCCTCACCACCTCCACTGCCGTGGAGCCAGTATATGACCGGGAAAAATTGAGTGGTATCTGCATGGTATCCGTCAGGCAGAAAGATATGAAAGCTGACACTGTCGCCCACGGCCTCGCTGAAAAACACCTCCCTGTGGGTGTTGAGGGCCTCCACCTCAATGGTAACCCAGGGAGTGACAGAAGGGGAGGGCTCTTCAACCGGTATCTCCTCCTCTTTGGAACAACCTGTAAAGCCGGCGAACAGACAAGCCAACAACAGTGGCATGAACAAAGCGAACAACAGATTGTGTCTCCGATTGGGCAACAGCATAGTATGTGATATTTTTGTCCGGTTATAAACTAAGCATGGTCAACAAGATGGTTGCAAAAAGGGATAAAACGAACAATGCAATCGATATGACGGTTGTCAGAACCAGAAACCTGAAGAGCACCATGAGTTTTTGCAGTCCATCTCCCAACAATTGCGTGTCTTCCGTTTTTATGGCCAGATCCACCTTATCGGAGAACTGCCATAAAAGCAGTGACGCCACAAATTGGATGATGCCGATTGCCAGGTAAATGCCACCGACCACTGGGTAGGGAATCCCCGCACCATCGCCAAAATCTATCGAGCCGGCAAGGAACATAAACAACCCCAGAATAATCATTAAGACGGCACTAATAAAACCAAGCACAGACATAAACCGCCCCCAATAGCCTGCACGCCGCAAGGCGATCTGCCCACGCTCGTTTAGTATTAACGACTGATCCTCCATTGTTTCACGCTCTATAGATTCCATGATAGTGTGTTTGTTAACGCATTGACATTGAACAATTGCATTGGCGAAGATAGTGATTTTGGCGATTTGTTGCAGGCAGTTTGCATTTTAGCCACTCAGCCGCAAGTCATCAAAAGCAAAAAGCCAAAAAAAGGTAGTACATTTGCCCCGTAACAAATTAGTGCGGCGTTTTGTTCATGTGTTTATTTGATGCCGCTTATAGAATTGATATTCAACGAGAAATAATCTGAAACAGCTATGTCTCAAACGATTTTTACTGTACTGTTGGTCATCACCATTGCCATTTTTGCCTGGTCGGCCTCACGTGTGATCCGGATACTGATGCTTACCCGCAAGGCCTATCCGGTGAAGGAGCTGGGAGAGCGGTTTAAGCTCACCATTGTAAACGCCATCTTTCAGGAGCGTATCTTCCGGAACCGGATCGCAGGGATTATGCATGCGTTGGTTTTCTGGGGCTTCTGTGTGATTCTGCTTGGAAGCATCGAGATGGTGATTGATGGCGTACTGGGCACGGAACGGATCCTGGCATTCATGGGCCCCTTCTACAACTTTATGATGGCAGCCGGTGATATTTCAGCCTATGTGATTGCGGTCTTCGTGGTGGTATTTATCATCCGCAGGGCGTGGCTCAATATCGGGAGGTTGCATGGTAAGGAGCTCAGTGCCATAAACCACGCTGACGCCTTTTTTGCCCTCACCTTCATTTTTATCCTGATGATCACGCTGGCCGGACTCAACATCTTCTACGTTGCCGGTCATCCAGACTACGTGGGATCCTATCCGGTGAGTGCCCTGATTGCTCCGATGTTTGCCGAAATGTCGCCCAAAGGGATCACCCTGCTGCACGACATCAACTGGTGGGTGCATATCGTGCTCATCTTTGTGTTTGCCAACGTGCTCCCCTACTCGAAACATTTCCACATCTTCATGTCCGTGCCCAACGTTTTCTTCAGCCGGCTCAGTCCGCTGGGGAAAATGTACACCATGGAGGAGATCACCAAAGAGGTGCGTATGATGATGAACCCCGAAACAGCCTTTGCTGCTGCCGACCCTGGTGAGCAGCCCCCCTCAAGGTTTGGGATCCTCGATGGCGAAGACATCACCTGGAAAAACTATATCGACTCCCTGGCCTGTACGCAATGCGGCAGGTGCTCAGCCGTTTGTCCGGCCAATATGACCGGCAAGGAGCTTTCACCCAGAAAGATGATGATCGATATCCGCCGCCGGATGCGCGAGAAGGGGCCACACCTCCTCAAAGAGGGGAAGGGCTATTCAGACCAGAAAGCCCTTATCCGCGACTACATCACTCCGGAGGAGATCTGGGCCTGCACCACCTGCAACGCCTGCGCCAGAGAGTGCCCCCTCAACATCGACCAGCCCACCTTCATCCTCGACCTGCGACGGTACCTGGTGATGGAGGAATCGGCCGCACCGGCACAGCTCAACGCCATCTTCGCCAACATCGAAAACAACGGCGCCCCCTGGCAGGTGTCGCAGCAAGACAGGATGAAATGGGCGGAGGGGTGATGTGAGGATGTGAGGATGTGAGGATGTGAGGATGTGGGGATGTGGGGAATGTGGGGATGTGGGGATGTGAGGATGAGAGGATGTGGGGATATGAGGATGTGGGAATGTGAGGATGTGGGGATGTGAGGATGTGAGGATGTGGGAATGTGAGGATGTGAGGATGTGGGAATGTGAGGATGTGGGAATGTGAGGATGTGGGGATGTGAGGATGTGAGGATGTGGGAATGTGAGGATCAGAGAGAGAGAACAATAATATAAATATACAATGAGTAGCGAAATAAAAGAGAGCATTAAAGTCCCGGTGATGGCTGAATTAGCAGCCAGTGGCAAGCAGCCCGAATACCTGTTTTGGGTAGGGTGTGCCGGTGCAATCGATTACCGTTATATGAAAGTGACGCGCGCTTTCGCCACCCTGCTGAACCATCTGAAGGTGGATTATGCAGTACTGGGTACGGAGGAGACCTGTACCGGTGACCCGGCAAGAAGAGCAGGCAACGAGATGCTGTATCAGATGCAGGCGATGATAGTGATTGAAACCTTCAAGATGTATGAAGTGAAAAAGATCATCACGATTTGTCCGCACTGCTACAATGTGTTTAAACACGAGTATCCAGACCTGGGCGGGCACTACGAGGTGATTCACTACACCGAACTACTGGCGGATGCACTGCGCAATGGCATGTTGAAAGTTGACAAGTCGAAGCTGGCTGGCAAAACCGCCACCTTTCACGATCCCTGCTACCTGGGCCGGATGAATAACATCTACGATGCACCACGGTTTGTGATGGAGACGCTTGGGCTCACCATGGCAGAGATGCCGCGCAACAGGAGCTTTGGACTCTGCTGCGGTGGTGGCGGTGCACAGATGTTCAAGGATGCTGAAAAAGGGGGCAAAGAGGTGTTTATCGAACGCACCGAAGAGGCAATGGAGACAGGCGCCTCCATTATCGGGTCATCGTGCCCCTTCTGCATGACCATGCTCACCGACGGCATCAAGTACAAAGACAAAGAGGAAGAGCTGCAAAACCTCGACGTGGCCGAACTGGTGGTGATGGCACTCCAAAAGGGAGCATAACCTCCCCTTATATACGGCAAAACACGCCATATTGTCATGCATTTACCGACAATATGCCATTATGACATGATGGGTAAATAGCCTTGCATTTCGTATATTGAATTGATTGTCAAATACCTGGATTTTTCCGGCACACCCTTGTTGTTGTAATGGAACAGGATTTGACTATTGGTTGGTCGAACAAAAAAACAAAAAGTTTAACCAAACGATAGGAGGACAAAATTATGTTACCAGTAAGGCACAGGGGCATGAGCCCAAGGGTTTTCAACACCATCTTTGATGATGATTTTTTCACCGGATTCTTTGGCGACACCAACAGGGGTACGCTGCCATCGGTGAACATCACTGAAGGGAACGACGAGTTCAACATTGAGCTGGCTGCTCCCGGCTACAAGAAAGAGGATTTTAAAATTGACCTTGACAAGAATGTGTTGACCATTTCGGTTGAGCGTGAGGAGAAGCACGAAGAGAAGGAGGAGAAGAAACTGTTGCGCTGCGAGTACAAATACAACTCATTTTCCAGGGCATTCACACTGCCCGACAGCGCCAACAGCGACAAGATCGCTGCAGGATACAACAACGGTATTCTCTCCATTACCATCCCGAAGCATGACTCACACAAGACCAAGCCGGCACGTCAGATCAGCATCAAGTAACCAAACGCCTGGCCTTGAAAAACAGAAGCTCCCGCACATTAGCGGGAGCTTTTTTTGTGCAAATCAGAGGGCTGATCAACGCTCTTGTATCAAACTACGGGTCGTTTCACGGCCCCTGATTTCTTATCTCGACACCACAAATTTCTTTGCAGAGACGGAATTTTGATGACGGATTCTCAGGAGATAGGCTCCATTAGGCAGTGATGAAACATCTACAGTGTGGGATGTTGCGTTGGTTTGAGTGGTAAACAGCAATCTCCCCGACAGATCGTGAATGGCGACATCTGCATTTATCGGGACATTGTTAAGGCTGATCTGCTGATTTGCCGGGTTGGGATAGATGCTGGTATGCAGTGCATTGAGGGTCTCAGTTCCGATATTGGGGTCACCTGTGCCATTGAGTCTGATAAACCGTGGTGCTGCAACGCCGTTGTAATTGGAGAACTCGCCGGCCATCATGATTTTACCATCGGGCTGCACCTGAACCGCCCAGACTCTTGCATCGGGGCCATTGCCACCGGGGTTAAAGAGGGTGTCTAGTGCTCCGCTGGGGAGTAAACGAACAAGGCGTGCCACTGTTTGCGTAGTCCCCATCAAGGTGGACGCACCTCCGACCAGCACCTTGCCATCGGGTTGCAGTGCCAGCGCATATTGCACATGGTTGCTGAAACCGGCTGTAAAGGTCGCATCTAAGGTACCGTCTATGTTGAGCCTGGCGATCCGGTTTGCGGTGGTCCCATCGTATGAGGTAAACTCACCCACGATAATCATTTTTCCATCCGGTTGCAGAACAATCGCTTCAACACCACCGGGGAGGGTTCCCATGCCCGGATCAAACGTATTGTCAAGGGTGCCGTCGGCGTGGAGGCGTGCAACTCCTTTTCTGGCTACACCATTGTACATATTGAAATCCCCCGTAACCAAAATTTTACCATCGGGCTGCAGCGCCATATCGACTACCCTGCCACCGGTGAAGCCTGCACCACCGGTGTTGAAGGTGTTGTCAACCGAACCATCGGCATTGAGGCGAGCAATACGGGTTACCGGCGTACCGTTGATCTCTGTGAAGGCACCACCTGTCAGAATCTTCCCGTCAGGCAATGACAAAACCTTCCATACAAAACCATTGGCTCCGGTTCCCGGATCGAAAGTGTTATCAACAGTGCCATCACTGTTGAGCCGGTACAACATGGGGCCAGAGATGCCGCCAAGCAGAATCTTTCCATCGGACTGAAGATCCACCGATCGAATGGTTCCCACCGATACAAGATTGAAAGAGGGATCCTTTGAGCCGTCAGATTCCAGCCGGGCAATCCCGGTAGTGAAATTCATTCCGTCGATAACGACAAATCCGCCGCCAAGGACATATTTCCCATCAGGCTGAATCTTAAAATCATACACATGTCCGGTACCCACAAAAAAGGCAGATGCATTGAAGGAGCCATCCAGCGTGCCATCCTGTGCCGAAGCCGACAAAATCAGCATAACTGAAATACAAATCAGTGTAATTTTTCTTTTCATCAAGATCCTGGTATTATGTTAATCATTTATGTATCGTTTATCGGCTGACTAACCCACATTTAGTTTTTCAGTAAATGATGAAACAAATGAGTGCGATTAATGTGCTGCTGGCAAATGTTAATAATTAGTTATTAGCATCCTAAGATACCTGCATACAATATTACCATGAATAACTGAAAATCAGTTCGGGAAGTTAATAACGGTGAATAGGGGATGTCAATCTCATTTTCGTTATCGAAGCAAGGCATCTCACCCTTTTGCCATCGATGACCCCACAAGATCCACCACCTGCTGAATCGCCTGTTGGGTCTCTTTCAGCCAGGGTGCCAACACCCAGTCGTGGAACAACCCGGGGTACTCGTAATAGTTGCAGCCAATATGTTGCTCTGCGAGCATGCGGGACAGCTTTCGGGCATCGGCCACCATCACCTCGTGTGTGCCGGCGAACAGCGCCACCTTGCCGATGCGTGAAAAATCGCCGTAGATTGGACTCACCCAATAGTGCGCAGTGTCAAGTTCGCCGGCATACTGTTTACCGGCTATCTTCAGGCTGTTCACATGGAGAATGGGGTCTCTATCGGCATATTTTGCCACATCGGGGTTGGACATTGATACATCGAGCCAGGGGGAGAAGAGGATGATCTGTGTAGGTTGCTTCACCTCTTCCCGACTGATCTTCATAGCATATCCCAATGCCAACCCTCCACCTGCCGAATCCCCCATCAGGATGATCTCCTTTTCGGGGTGATCCTGAATCACTTGCGCATAAAGACCATCCAGGAAGTGGTGCGGGAAACGTTCATATTGCGGCTTTAGATGGAAGAGAAAAGGATCACCTCAACTCTCGGTTATAATATCTCGTGTGAACACATACAAAAGTACCATAAAATCTAACAACTACACTCTTTGCCGGTGAGTTGTTCTGCCGGTGGGGGCTTCCACCAGTCACATGTGGCCGATGTGTGTTAACCAAAACTGTGGTTTCGGTAATGGGTGGAGGGTATTGTAACTGGAGCAGAATTTCTTTAGTTTTGCCTTGCGTAACCTAAAACCACTGATCAGGATGGAACACAGCACCGAGCTTACATTGAGTTATCAGGCACTGGCGACTTTCGTTTTTTATATTTTGTTGATGCTTGGGATTGGGGTGATTGCAAGCCGGTTTTCTTCGAAGGGGATAAGCAACTTTTTCATTGGGGGGCGCAAGATGAGCGGTTTGGTTGTGGCGATGTCAGCGGTGGTTTCTGGCAGGAGTGCCTGGTTGCTGTTGGGGTTTACCGGGATGGCCTGGCACATGGGGCTCTCCGCCTTGTGGGCTGCTGTAGGATATATCGTGGTGGAGTTGTTTTTGTTTCTGTTCTATGCTTCACGGCTGCGCCGTTTTTCCGGTCGGTACGATTGCATAACCCTCCCCGATTTTTTTTCAGAGCGTTTTCATGACCCCAAGGGGTATGTCAGGCTGGTGGTGGTTTCCATTATCCTGGTGTTTATGGTCGCTTATGTATCAGCTCAGTTTGTGGCAGGGGGAAAGGCTTTTTCGGCCAGCTTCGGCCTTGACTACACCTGGGGCTTGATCATCACCACAGTGATTATTTTGCTGTATGTGGTGTTGGGTGGGTTCCTGGCGGTAAGCCTGAGTGATACCATTCAGGCATTTATCATTGTATTGGCGCTGATTGTGCTACCTGTGAAGTCGATTATTGATTTGGGAGGATGGAGCAGCTTTGTTTCAGTTGTTGCTGCGGTGGATGATGGGGTGTTGTTCAACCCAATGGCGTTAAGTGCCGGCATGATGATAGGGTTTCTTGGCATTGGGCTTGGGTCGCCGGGCAACCCTCATGTGATTGCCCGGTATATGTCGTTGCGAAGGGGGGGCTCTTTTGGCTCTGTGGCCCTGATGGGTACTGTGGCCAATGTATTGATGGCAGTGGGAGCATTGTTCATAGGGCTTGCGGGCAGGGCTTACTTCCCCTCTGTTGCAGGGCTGCCGGCAGGAGACGTAGAGAACCTCTATCCTACCCTGGCGTGGTACCACTTACACCCCATCCTGTTTGGGTTGGTGGTGGCATCCGTTTTCTCTGCCATTATGTCTACTGCTGATTCACAACTGTTGGTGGCTGCTTCCTCGGTGGTGCGTGATATCTATGAGAAGTTGATCAAGAAAGGGGAGCCGGTCTCACAGAAGCGACTGGTATGGCTCAGCCGGATGGTGATTCTGGTTATTGTGATCCTCTCTGTGGTGTTGGGTTGGGTCGCGGGGCAACTCGTGTTTTGGCTGGTCCTTTTTGCCTGGGCAGGCTTGGGGGCAGCTTTTGGTCCCACAACCATTCTGGCCCTCTTCTGGCGAAAAACCTCCAGAGCCGGGGTGATCGCAGGCGCCATTACAGGTGCTGCTACAGTGATTATTTGGAACCAGGTGCCGGTGCTGAGCGAATTCATCTATGAATTGGTTCCGGCTTTTGCGCTCGCCACACTGGTTACCGTGGTGGTTAGTCTGTTGGCACCTTCAGAAAACCCCGCCCGAGCAGAAGAGATGTTCCGAATAATGTCATGCTATGAAGAGAGTGATCCATCAGAAGAGTAGCAGGCGGATCCGGTTAGTCCTCTTCCAGGTGTATCCACCGGAGGTCAACCTCATAGCGCCACACCGGGAAACGGCGCAGTGAGTCGGTAATATTATCAAGGTCTATCCCTTGACGCAGCAGGCTCTCACCGCTGTCCTCCTGGTCACTCTCTGCTATGATCATGGTGGCATCCAATGCCCGTTCATCGTTCAGGAAACCACCCCATACCGGAAATACACGCGCTTTGGTGCCCCAGGCTGCCGATGGCCCCCAGGCACCACTGATGGTTTTCCCGCTCCAGTCGTAACCTCTCAGGTAGGTGTTCACAGCTTTCAAATCCCAACTGCGACGTTGCCACGCCTCATGGGTGTGCCGTAGCTGCCAACCGGCTGTTAAAGAGATCCATACCATCACCACCACAGCCAACCATCGCTTCTGACGGTATGCAGCCGACAACAACGTTGAGATCAGCAATGCCACAGAAGCATAGGCAGGTACCAGATAGCGGTGGGGCATATACGTCATAGAGACCTTGTGAAGCTCTAACAGCAACCAGAGGAAAGAGGCAAGAAAAAGGATCCTCTCTGCCCGGGTCCAGCATGAAGGTGATACCAACAGCCACACGCCACCCACCAGCAATGACACCCCTCCCGCCAGAATCAACAGCTTCAGGTAAGGGACAAACAGCAACACATCAAAGTTAAAACGCATCACCTTAAAGATGCCTGATAGTGTTGCCGGAAAACGGCTGTCAACCTCCCGCGACATAACATAGTGGTAGAACTCCTTGTTGGGGAGGTACCATAACACCACGTACACAGCCGCGAAAATGGCGGTAAACGCCGTAGCATACACGAATTTTTTCCGGAGCTCCGTGTGATGTTCTCCTGAACGAATCCATGAGACCACCCATTGAATAAGTGCCACAGCCGGAAGCAATGGCGCTATATACACAAACTGGATCTTCATCCCATAGGCCACAAAAAGCATCACAGCCGAAACAAACAAATGCCTCCTCCATTGAGAAAAACTCCCCTCATCATCAAAGGCACGTATCATAAACACGATCGAAAGCAGAATACATGCGGTGGAAAAGGCCTCTGCCATGGCATAATGGCTGAAATGGAACAAGTGAAACTGCGTGAACCCTACCAGCAGCAGACCCACTCCCGCCATTTTCAGCCGGGGGTGCTTCATAAAGAAGATAAACGCGAGCAATACACCAACCAGTGTCATCAGGCGGGCTACCAGCAAGCTCTGTCCGAAGATAAAAAATAGAGGAATTTGCAGTACCGTTTGCAACGGACCACGCGTCAGGAGAGAGTTCTCATGCAGGTCAATGGTGCCTGTGTTTAAAAAGTTGCGGGCCGTACCCGAATAGAGCCCCTCGTCGGTCCAGGCACCTCGCGTGTGTACATCCACCAACGTGTCAGGGTCGGCACCCAGAAATGGGATGTGCAACCCAAACCAAAAAATCAATAACAACCAGGGATACATCTCTTTGGCCCCACGTAGGTTCAAACCCTCTTTCAGCATAGCCTGTTTAATCGGTTAAATTCTTTTGCCTGCAAATATAGAGAATTGATGGAATAGTGATTCAGTCTTGTTTGATCTGGATCAGTTGGCGTATCCCAGTGAAAAATGTACTATCTTTACGCCCATCTTTACATCCAAAAACCAAACAAGATGAGAGAGACACAAAAGAGAGTTTCCGGGAAACTGTATTTCTTCATTGCCCTGGCAATTGTTGCGGTATCATGCGTTCCTGCAAGAAAATACGAAGATTGTCGCAGTTCGTTGGTACAGTACCAGGCCGACAACTTTCAACTGAAGACAGACCAGGAGCAGCTACTGGATCAGATCAACAGCTGTGAAGAGCAGATACGGATTTTGTCGAGGGATGTAGAATGGCTGCGCCGTGACACGGCCCAGCTCAACAACTCCTTGAAGCTTGAGGTGCAAAAGAACAAACAGCTCAACCAGACCTACGAGCTGTTACTGCAGAAAAACAAAGAGCTGCTTGCTGACAACCGTTATCAGACCGAGCGCATCTCCACCGAGTTAAGTCGCACGCAGGAGCAACTCATTCGTAAGGAGGATGAGTTAAAGAAGCTGGAGGCTGATTTACATCTATTGCAGCAGGAGCTTCAGGCCAAGGAACAGACCCTCGATGTGGCTGAGCAGGAGTTGAAGCGTTCAACTGAGGAGATGCAAGTCTCCATGAAGGAGCTGGAAGGTTCTCAGGAGGCACTTGCCCAGGCACAGAAGGAGTTGGAGGTGCAGCAAAAGCAGTTGTATGAGTTGCAGCGCATTTTAAAGGAGAAGGACTCCATGGTGATGGCTTTGCGCACTACGGTGACCAACGCATTGCTTGGGTTTGCCGACCAGGGTTTAAAGGTGGAAGAGCGAAACGGGAAGGTGTATGTCTCTATGGAGAACAAACTGTTGTTTGCCAGTGGCAGCACCGCAGTGGGCACCGGTGGACGGGGCGCATTGCAGGAGCTGGCACGTGTGCTGGAGGCCAACCCCGACATCAACATCATGGTGGAGGGGCATACCGATGACCAGCCTCTCAGAGGATCAGGTCACATGTCAGACAACTGGGACCTCAGTGTGCTACGCGCTACCGCCATCGTGAGGATATTGCTTGCCAGCGGCAACATAGAACCTTCACGGATTACGGCAGCAGGGCGTGGTGAATACCTCCCCGTTGATCCCGATTCCACACCGGAGGCAAGAGCCAGAAACAGACGAACAGAGATCATATTGACACCAAAACTCGATGAACTGTTCCGGGTAATTGAATCCAATTAATCACCAGCTCCCTCCAGCGCAATGGAACAAAACACCAACTTGTGGGCGCTATACCTCAGGCTACCACGCCACTTCAGAGTGCTTCTGTATGGCACTGTGGCAATCGCACTGGCCACGGTAGCAATCATTTTGCTAAAACCAGCAGAAACAGAAGACTGGAACCAATACCTTTCGAACCAGGGCGCCTTTACCGTAGAGGTGCCGGCACCCTCCATGCAGGTGAACCAGGATGACTACAGCTTCTTCGATCGCTCAGTACGAAGGTTTACCCATGAAGCATCAGTTGAAAATGGCGTGTTTCAGGTCATCCATTTCGACATGCCCCAGGGAGCCATTACCCCGGCAGAACAACCTAATGTGTTCAACTTTTTGGCAGCCAACTTTCTGTTGCCTGTCAACGGCATCATACAGACAACCTCCGAAACATCAGTCCGTGGCTATCCCGGAATAAGGGTTACCGCCCGGGGTACACTCCATGATGAGTCTGTGGCGGCAGAAGCGATCGTTGTAATGGTTTCAAACAGATTATACACCGTGGGGTGGTATGGCCCTGATAAGAGAGCGGGCCGAAGAGACAGGGATCGTTTCCTGGCATCATTTAAGTTCACTTTTTAATGTACCTGATCATGCCGGCAATGGAAATCCCTGGCCGATGGCCGCTTGAACAATTCAGAATTCATCATTGTTTTACACCAAAAAATAAACCTTTGTAACATGGAAAAACCAAGCAACATTATCAAAGCACCCGCTGCCTGCAAACTGCCAGCCGGAGATCATTACTGGTGTGCCTGTGGGCACAGCAGCAACCAGCCATTTTGCGATGGGGCGCATCTTGAGAAGGCTCCTGAGAAAACCCCGTTGAAGTTTACCCTGGAAGCAGAAAAGGAGGTTTGGTTGTGCCAATGTAAGGAGACCTCCACACCACCGTATTGTGACGGTACGCACAAGAATATTTAGCCGAGAAGGTGTTCAGCCAGCTCACCTACGCTGGCCAATGGCACAGTCTCAATGGCAGGGTTTTTTCGTAGACCCTTATTGTTGTATTTGCTGATGTAGATTCTATGGAAGCCCAGTCTGGCGGCTTCATTGATTCGTTCGTCGATGCGTGTCACCGGTCTCACCTCTCCGGTGAGGCCCACTTCGGCAGCGAAGCAGCACCCTTTTTCAAGGGGTATATCGGCATTTGACGAGATGATGGCACTCACCACGGCCAGGTCTGTGGCAGGGTCGTCGAGTCGTATGCCTCCGGTGATGTTCAGGAATACGTCTTTGGCACCCAGGCGAAAACCGCTCCGCTTCTCCAGAACGGCCAGCAGCATGTTGAGCCGGCGTAAATCAAAGCCGGTACCTGATCGTTGTGGTGTGCCATACACCGCTGAGCTGACCAGTGACTGCACCTCAATCAACAAAGGGCGTGCACCCTCCAGTGTCGCGGCAACGGCTGTACCACTGTAATCCTCTTCACGGTGCGAAAGCAGCATGGCTGATGGGTTGGAAACCTCCGCCAAACCATCTGACTTCATCTCGTAGATCCCCAACTCACCGGTAGACCCAAACCGGTTCTTCAAAGCCCGTAGCAACCTGAACCCGTAATTCCGATCCCCTTCAAACAGCAGCACAACATCCACCATGTGCTCCAACACCTTCGGCCCCGCTATGTTGCCATCTTTGGTGATATGCCCTATTAACACCACAGGAATATGGTGTGTCTTGGCAAAATGCTGAAGCTCAGAAGCACACTGCCTGATCTGACCAACACTGCCAACCACTGAAGCGATCAGTTCCGACTGAAGGGTTTGAATGGAATCAACTATGATGAGCTCCGGCTTGATCTTTTCGGCATGATGCAGGATATTTCCGGTAAGGGTCTCTGTGAGGATATGGCACTCACCATCACCTGTGCCGGTACGCACAGCACGCATCCGGATCTGCTGCTCGCTCTCCTCCCCTGAAATGTACAGTGTCTTCAGTCCGGATGTGCGCAACGCCAACTGCAACAAGAGGGTTGACTTGCCAATGCCCGGCTCCCCTCCGAGCAGCACCACAGAACCCGATACCAAACCTCCACCCAGTACACGGTTCAGCTCACCGTCATGCATGGTTCGCCGCACCTCAGAACCGGTATCAATCTCACTCAACAACCGGGGTGCCACGGAGCCTCCAGTAGCCTTCGGTCGATGCGCCGACGATGAGGTAGAGCCACCCCCTACCAACTCCTCTACAAAGGTGTTCCAGGAACCGCATGAAGGGCATTTCCCCAACCACTTGGCACTCTCTACCCCACACTCCTGACAAAACCATGCGCTCTTTTGCTTCGCCATATCTGTTAGCTTGACTTTATTTTCCTCTCTATCAATGTAGTGGAATAACCCTCAAGAAACTCCAACGTAACCACTCGACCCCCATGGCGCATCACAGTATCATAACCAACGATCTCCTCCGCCTTGTAATCACTCCCCTTCACCAGTATGTCCGGAATCAATTGCCCGATCAGCTCCTCAGGCGTATCCTCTTCAAACAGTACAACCAGATCGGTAAAAAACAGTGCTGACAAAATCAGTGAGCGTGATACCTCATCCTGTAAAGGGCGGGGAGAACCCTTCAACCTGTACACCGATGCGTCGCTGTTGAGACCAATCACCAACCGGTCGCCCAACGCTGAGGCCTTCGACAGATAATCGATATGACCACGGTGGATCAGATCGAAACAACCATTGGTAAACACCACCTTCTCCCCGTTTGCCTGCCATTGCCTCACCCTCGCTGAAGCCTCCCCGGCTCCAACGATTTTGCTGTCCATCAACTCATAAGCATTCATGCTGTTATCCCGTTCATTAAACACCTTTGCCATATAAACCATGCCATTCGAACGGTAAAGATACAACTATATTCAGGGACAATTACGATTTTTCAACTACGAATTACAAGCCAATGGCAGTTGAACGCTGCACTGTTGAAAAGAAGGTTGAAGGAGGTTGAATAGAGTTGAAGGGGGTTGAATTTATAGCTGTTAGCCGATTGGGAAACAGGGTTTTACCACTCAGGCACTTAGTTCATGTAGAAGCACTGAGGTTTTCAACCGTTTACTGTTTACTGTTCACTGTTTACCGTCTTTGTCCCTACGGGACATAGCATGGTTTGCGTGTGGACCCTTCATCTGCACATCAGCACATCAGCCCCCGGCACATCCCCACATCCCTCTCAATCCCTCACACACCGCACGCTAAGGCCCATCTGTTTTGAGGTGGTGTATGAAGCTTCGCCAACCGGTTCTGTGCTGTACATGATCACAAAACGGCTCCGGGAGGGATGCCAGACGTCGGGTGAGGAAGTCCATAAATATCCGATCACTCCCTGAAACAGGTACACTCCGGCATTGGAGCGTTGCCCTCCGGGCAGGGCGGTGAAACCGCTGGAGTTATTTGCTGCATTGCTGTACAGCCAATGAGTATCTCCTTTCTCCTTCAGCCTTGTCCCTGAGACGCTGGTACCACCCAAATGATTGATCAACCCGTGATATTCGGCGCTGTCGGGCACACGCCATCCCACGGGGCACAGTTTGTCGGTGGCCACGGTAAACCAGTTGTACATGGCACCGTAAGTGGCTCTGCCAGAGGCTTCGTTGTTCATATACCAGCTATATCCGGGAGTGGAAAGGAGGAACCAGTCCTCGTTGGCTTCAACATAGGGTATGGGGGTACCATCGTTGAACCGGGTGGTTCTGAGGTTCTCGGCCATCCACTCTTTGCCGGCGATCTGAATGGTGAGGTAGCTGTTGCCGTCAATGTCGGTCAGGGTATCGTATGTGAGATCGGGGTTGAAGGTGATGCCGCTTTCGGCATGGGTATAAACGATCACTTCGCCATACCCTGTACCCAGCTCATTGGCTGCCCACGCTTTCAGGTAGAGTGTACGGTTGTGCTTCAGGGGGGCCAGATCCGCGACAAAGGTTTCATCTGCTTCCATCAGGCAGTTAAGCGAATCGTACCGCCTGAAATCGTCGTGGTCACTCACCAACAAGCCAAAATTGGTCACCGGAAAACCATTGTCAGCTTCCACCTTGCCACCACTGCGAACAGTGTTGGTGGTAATATCAAAAGGAGCCAGTGTTTTCACCACCGGCATCCCCACCCCGCCATACTCCTTGCTGCACTGTAACAGCAGCAACGCAGCAGAAAGAGCCACCAGCAGCAGTACTTTGATATCGTATCTTTTGAACATCTGTTTTTTTTGTCTAACCGTCTAATCGTCTAACTGTCTAACCGTCTAATTGTCTAACTGTTAGATGGTATAATTGTTTATATGTTGTTCCCACATCCCCACATTCTCACATCCCCACATCCTCACATTCTCACATCCCCACATCCCCACATCCCCACATTCCCACGTTATCTCAAAATCGTTACGGTGCCGTGGAAGTCTTTTGAGTAGGTTCCATCTTGTGTGGTGGCTTTGAGTACGTAGAAATAGGTGCCTGTGGGGGCGGGTTCGCCGTTGAATGTGCCGTTCCAGAAGTAGTTCTGGTTGCCCTGAAAGACCAAGTTGCCCCAGCGGTTGTACACATCGATGAGGTAATTCACCTGGTTTGGGTTGCGTATCATAAAGTGGTCATTAAAGCCGTCGCCGTTGGGGGTGAACACATTGGGGATCTCCAGGTCAATGTCGCATTGCTCTACGTACACCGTAACGCTGTCGTAGGTGTGTTCAAACTTAAAATCGATGCTCCAGAGGTAGTAGGTGGTGGTTTTGGTTGGCGACACAGTGAATTTCGGGGTGTTGGCCAGCGTATCCCAGGTGTGGCGCGGCCCGTGCCAGCTCCGGTCCGACCAGAAGTACATATATTGATCCCGTGGTATGTTGTTTCCCAACTCTGCTTTCTCCCCGGCGCAGATCTTCTTGTCGGGTCCCGCATCTGCCGGATACTCCGGCAAGCCACACTCCCAAATGGCTACGTCGTCAAGGTAGTACAACGCTATAGAACGGTTTGTATTAAGTGATAAGGAATACTGATGTGCTCCATTGAAATTATAGATGATGGAATCGGTGCACACTTTGGTGCGTTGGTTGCTTCTGAGAACCCCGAAGAAACTTCCCACGGCAAAGTACCGTTCGGTTCCGTTGGCGATGTACTCGCCGGTGATCTCTGTCCAACCCAGGGTGTCATAGATAACTCCGCGCGGGTTGGTGAATTGAGGCACGATCGTATCCGGCGCAATCATTTGAGCATGGATGCTGTCTTTTGAAAAGTAACCGTCAAGAGCATCAATGGCACAGCTCTCAAAGTCACAGCGCGACACAAAGTACCTGATGCGGTAACACCGCCCGGACACCATGGGCTGCTGCAACCAGAACACAGGCGCAAATGCATATTCGCCAATTACTGTATAGGCTTTACCGGTCCGGGCATACTGGTATCCGAAATAATTAAAAGGAACCCCTCCTGACCATCCAAGGCCATGATAGGGATTCCCTGTTTTCCATTCGTGCAACCAGACCAAATGTGCACTTGTTGTATAATAGCTGCCGGTAATCGGGTAATTGTTGTAGATAGGCACATGGGTTGCCGGTGGGTTGCACCACTCAAAGCTTCCATTTTTCAGCAGGTTTTGGGAATACCCATTTGGTATAAACCAGATGAGCAAGATGGAGAACAGTGCCGGCAGCAGGATTTTTCTGTTCATAATTAAAAAGTTTTGCCCCGGGCACCTTCAAACAAGGTAACCCCGGGGCATTTATGTGTTAGTGTTTGATAACTATTTTTTGTGTGGCACACTGTCCGTTGCCCAAAAGGAGCCGAGCAACATACAACCCGTCACTTAATTGAGAGGTGTCGAACGACAGGTGTGATTGTAGCTCATAGAGATGCTTTGTAAGCACTTTGCGCCCTTGTACATCAAACATCTCAAAGGTGCCCGTTCCTTCCACAGGTTCGATAAATTCAACCATCAGCGTGTTACGGGCAGGGTTGGGATAGAACACCACGTGGAGTGTTTGTGCATCAGTGGTGTCCTGTTCCATTCTGAAAGGCAAACCATAGTTGAACGGGTCAATATCCAGCATAACACGGGCGGTATATACCGCATTGCCGCCTACGTAGGGGGTGAGAAGCGCCACAGCCTCCAGCAGTGTGGTCTGGTAAGCATCGGGCTCTACACCCTTCGCCCAGGTCTCCAGATAGATCTCATTGACCAGTTGCTGGTTGAATTCGATCAGGGTTTGAACCACAACATGGTCGTTCTCCCATAGTGCCTGTTCCAAATCCCCCATCGCAATCAACTCTTCAATTTCGGCAAAGGCCATGATGGCTTCATTTTCGAAAAAGTTGAAGTAGTGCTGGTACACACTGTCGTCGCTAACCCCCAGGTACATCCACCCGTTGTCCCAACTGAACGCCCTGTAGAGGTATTCGTCGGCATACCACTCAAACTCATCCTGCAGTGCAGCGTACAGGGTGTCACCCTCACTGACAATGATACCGAACAACTCCATCCGGGTGGTGGGGGTGATCCAGGTGTCGGGAATTGGCCCGCAAGCTAGGTTAGCGTATTGGCCAATTAATGGATGTACCCCATGACTATTCACCGGAGCGCGGCTGTTGTTCGCGTTAAAAGGCCCGGTGTAATACCAGGTAATTGGGTTAGATGCATTCTCGTTATTCACCCTGCGATCTATGACGTTAATAAAAGAATTGCGGTTTTCCTCGGTTGATATAAGTTGGGCTGAAACTTGTGGGGCACTGCCTGCGCCCTGATCCGGAACATAGAATCCATCGTAATTTCCATCCAAAGTGTTACACCAGTATTGTGTTCCCAGGTTGGAGCCGATATTGTAAATACCTTTCCCGAACCTTTTGATTGTGTAGTTATCAAACACCATGGCATCCGGGGTTTGACTAACGTGAATTCCATGAAGCCCATCCAAAGGGTTATTAGGCGAGGGGATCTGAACGGCATCAATATTGGCAATGGTGTTTCTAAAGACTCTGGCGCGGTCACAGGTATTGAGTCTGATCGCCTGTTTCCTTGGATTAGGCCCAATATCGTCAAGATAAATGGTGTTGTCCCTGATCTGTACCAAACGCGGAGGGTTGATATGTGCCACGCCTGTGGAAGTGGCTTGGGTCAAGTTGATGCCACTTTTAAAGGTGTTGATTTCATTGTTCCTGATATCAATGTTATACCCCAACAAACTTCTGAGTGGTTGTGCAATATAGTATTCGTAGTTGAACACATTGTCGAAATGTCCGACGGTAGCAACAGTATACGAATGTGTGTTGTCTGCCACAACAGCTGATCTCAGTTTCTGACCTCTCAGAGCATTGTACATGGTATTATGAAAGGTATTGTCGATAATTTCTATCGGCACATCCCAGGCATACACCCCTAACCGGCAGTTTTCAAAGTTATTGTTCTCCACTATTAGCTTTTCGGCAACACCTGAGCTCGGCAGATAAATCGGAGGTAAACCCGATCCTGAGGGAAGTTTATTGTTGACGACAATGGCGCCCTCTTTAAATAGGTCATTAAAAATATGACCGTATGGTTTGTCAATTAGAGGGTTGTTTGTGTGGTGTCTGATAAAATCAAAGGAATTTACACCGATGAATACATTACCGGTGTTGATGTGAATACCACATGACAACTGCCGAAATGTATTACCTGGTCCTATGTTCAGCAGATCTACTGTGTCTATTATGATTCCCCACTCCATCCCGTCAAAGCCGGAAAGATATTGTGAGATGAATACCTGATAATTCCACAAATCACCTGAGAAGTGGTTTTCGGCAATTAGCACGTTTGCCGGCACCGGTGTTGGAGGTGTTTGGCCAACTGGAACGGGTGCATAATTATTTTGGTGATTTGTAAGATGGATGCCTTTTATGTTGTTCGTGAAAGAATTGCCTACGATCTCCAGTGCAGGATTATTCCTGCTGTACACAGCATTTTTTGCATGAGATATAGAACTTACATTGATCACAACCAAAGAGCTGGGATCGGTGGCATAGATTCCATCCCACATAAAACACTCGAAATTGCATGAATAGATTGTGCAATTTTCGATCATAAAAGACACATTTTGTTCTACCACAATTTTGGCATCGCGTCCCATAGCAATCGAATGGCAATTACTAAAGGTGAAATCAACATCAATCGTTAGGGTTCCAAGGATATTTATAGGCACATTTCCTGTACTCCAGTTACTAAGCCCACCGGTAAAGTTTGCTATTAAGTCTGAAGCAGTTAAATCCGATAAAATGATATCAGGATCCCCCTGCACCGTATTGGACTGAATACAAGGAGGTTCTACCGGGAAGACATGGGTTACAGGGCAATCATGATAATTATACACGGTTAATTCAATGGATACCCCATTTGAGGGCAGGGTACAATTGGGAAGGTTGCAAGGTTGAATCACACCGTTAATACTCCACTCATATCGGGCAACGTTCTGGGGATCACTTGTGGTCATAATATAATGCATGCACCCATTGATAAAAATAGGAGAGCCAGCAATTGTCACACTTGGGGGCAAAGGAACCACCTCGACATCATCTATGTAATAATAGGCAAGAGGTTGTGGGTAATCTCCTACTGTGGAGGGTATGATTATATTAAAAGGATCTGGTGACCCTATCCAGAGTCTGTGTGCACCTGATGTTTGTGGTGTAAATACTCCTGTTACTTCGGTCCAATTTGTCATATCGGTAATATGTCCAACCGTATTTTGAACTACCCCTGCTGGATTTGCCGGAATAAGTGCAGTGTGAAAACTAAAGCCACTTATGAGCGCTGGGTTCGCTGGTTCCAGGTCAAGATATGCAATAAGTTCAGTGGCAACATTTGAGCGGTTTGCCAGAGAAGCCCAAAAGGTTACCTGATAAGTTTGATTGTTGTTAAGATTGTATTTAAGTGGATTTGATATGATTTCAATGGTTTTAGTGCCAAAAGACCAATTCGGGTGAAATCCGGCATAACCTCCGCCAGTTTTCGCATTCTGCGTTCCGAAGACATTATTTGGTACAGAAAACAATGCTGCATTAGGTCCAATAGCCGCAGAACTAAAAACCTCAGCATGACCTCCAAGCCATGGTTCTGCAAGAAATAGAGATTGTGCATTGAGATGATACGAAAGAAGTTCTTCGAATGATGGATTACAGACGAGGTTAATACATGGGTCATTGACCTGATCGGCGCATTGGTATATGGGAGTGACATAAAACAGGAGTACCGTATTTCCAAAGTCTGGAATAGCCAATGGTACACCGTTTGAGTCAATAGCAACCAAGGTGAACCGAAGTGTGTCCGATGGAAAGGTCGTAGGGAAACCGGGTTTGACAACGAATTGAGTGTCGTTCTCAATAAAGGTGATTAACAAACCCGTGCTATCCTGATAATACGCCATGCTATCCTTTTTCAGGAAGTTCGCACCGCTCACTTCCCACCGGAAACCTGTTCCGGGAGGCAGGTCGACCGAGGTATTGTTGATAATCAAATCCTCAAACGAGTGAATAGTGTCTTTTGATAATGTGAAGGAAACTTGTTGTCCGATTGCAGAATGTGGCAAAAGAAAAACAAAGGCCGTTAGAAAGAGAACCAGAGACACTACCTTTCGTTTCTTTGTCACGACTGGTTTACTCGTTCCATTTTCTACCCCCACCCCCCCATATATATAGGCGGGCTACATGTGTTCTTGATTCGTTTTTCATAATGATTAGGTTTAAGTGGATAATGGTTTTTGTCGAGACAAATATAAACAAAATGGAATGCGATTCCTAGCAAATGTTAAAAAAATGTAAAAATTTGTTAATTTCTTTTACGTCTATCTCTCCCTTTGCCCTCGATTCAGCTGCCTCAGCATTTGCATAAGACGTTGGATGGATGCTGTATTTCGGTCATTGGAACAATTTTTTGGGGACGCGGGGGACGATGGGGACAAGGCAGGATTACTGCTAAATCGGATAGCAAATGCCATTTTCTTTACACAGAGGGAAACAAGAGTTCATCACAGAGATTCACAGAGATTTTTTCTCCGTGAAACTCCTTTTTACCTCTGAGAAGCTCTGTGTGAAAAAGCCAAAATCCCATATCATGTCCCTACGGGACATTGGTTGTATGTGTGGGCTCCGTTTCTACCAATATCTTGTCCCTACGGGACATAGCATGGTTTGCGGGTGGACCAAAAAAAGCCAACGGCCAAAAGCCAATAGCCAACAATTCCGTTCTCTGTTCAACTTGGCAATGGATGCCTTTACATTGCTTTTCGTATCACCATAAAGATCATTCGCAAATCCAGCATCCACACCTATTTACCTGCCTATTACTACTTTTTGTGTAATTACTCTGTTGTGTAGCGATACCCGAGCAATAAATATCCCGGTAGGTAAATGGGAAATATGGAGCGTGGCAAGTGTGGTTTGTGGCTCTACCATTGCGACCTTTCTTCCCTGCATGTCAAACAGCTCAACCAAGCGGATCGATTCTGTCTGGCAATTCATGGCGAAATAGATCTCTGAAGTGGCAGGATTGGGGTACACGATCAGCTCCTCCTTTTTGAGCTCTTGCATCTCCTCCATCCCTATGAACATCAGGGTATCCATGCACCCCGGCATCACACAACCTATGCTGTCTGTTTTGGCCAGCCAGGCTCCGGCACCTATGCCTGTCAGTAAATACCCTCCAGACTCACCGCTGCGCATGTTGTAGAGAATTTCACCCCAGTAGGGCAGCCACCTGCTCCATTTCTCGTTGCCCAAAGTGTCGGTGCAGAAAAGATAGGAGCCGGAAAAACTATTGACCTGTGAGGCTATCACAATGTTACCCAAGGTGTCATCAGTGATTCCCATTGGAGCTGCAGAGGCAGCCCAAAAACCATTAGAATGCAAGAATTTTCCATGATAATGATCCCACAAGAGGTTCCCGTCATTATCAAACTTTCCATAATGAATGTAGCCATTGAATACAGGGTAGGAATAGTCCCCATCAGTGGTAGCAAACAAATACCCTCCGGTGGCACTGTTGGCAATGCATAGTTTATTCACAATGAAATTGGTTGACTGATCAAATACATGGGTCCACTGTTCGTTAAACAGACTGTCCACTTTGATAAGAAAGTACTTGCGGTTATAGAAGGTGTGGTATGTGGGGTGGTCCTTAAATTCGTTATGCCCTGCCAGCAGATACCCACCATCATCGGTTTTTAGAATCCCGCTGCACATCACCATGACTTTTTCAGTGCCGATAAAAAATCGGTTCATCCGTTCAATGTTGCCGTGTTTATCGAACTTTACAATGGTAACAAAGGTGGTGTCACCCCAGTAGGTGGTGCTATCCCAACTTGCAAATCTGCTCTCAGAAACAGTATAGGCCTGGGTGGTAAACCCGCTGTCGGGCTCT
>SKPS01000310.1 GCA_007119395.1 Lentimicrobiaceae bacterium | reverse complement strand
CTCACAATCAACTGACACCAGGCCCAATGACTTGTAGCATCAGGATCTCCTCCCCGTATGGCAGCCAGTGTTGAGGTGCCGAACATGCGAGAGTACCCCAGCATTATCGAAGCCTGAGGACTGATGCTGTACTGCACCATCAGGTCACACTCTGTGCCCAATTCACGTGGCATTGCGCTGAGCGGATCATCAGGATCTGCTACATCAGCCGCAGCCAAAAAATAGTGAATGTGGGTTGTGAATGTAAACCGACCGTGCTGATACACCCCTTTCAGGTAAGGGTTCACCAAACCAACACTGTTGATGTGGTTGCCGACATAGAAATAGTCCATCCAGCCATTGAAGGCATGGTTCGTTCCGTACAACGGAGTGAAAGAGCTGATGCGCTGAGATGTCGACAGCTCACTTTTACCGCTTAAATACTCAAAACCAAGGGTGAGCGTGCCCCGCTCGTGCAAGCGATAACCTGCCTCGAAGCATGCATTGTATGCATCCCTTATCTCAGCACCACTACCCGCTTTGCCCGTTTGGGCATATAGATAACCCATAAAGCGAAACTTCTTCCAGGGAAGCACCAGATGGGTGCCAATGGTCTGGCTGTAATGTATTTGCTGATCGGTGATATTGCCTAGGGTATCCAATGTGTTGAAAGGCACACCATTGTTGAGTATCAGCAAACTTCCGGTGAGGTTGCCGAAGCGGTGGTTTAACCACAAAAACTGCATCGCCTTGTATGCATCAGGCCCCAGATAGAGGTTGTTGGTGATGTTACCCGACTCATGGTATGCCAGCCCCATGTGCGCCTTGAACACTCCCTCGTATCTGACAAGCGCCAGATCATGGGTACGAGCCTGCTGTACCCAATCCACATTCCCCAAAATACGGGCGTTGTCATATACCAGCTCCTGACGCCCTACCCTGAGCGATAAGTGCTTGTGAAAAAACACTTCAGCCCATGCCTGATGAACCGATACCCCAAAGTCATGGTTGCCGACAAGCTGCGGCTGACTTCCGAAAAGCCGAACATCCTGTAATACCAGCGAAGTGTGTACATGCTCCGATTGGTGAAAAAGGTTCAGCCGGGTTCGCTGTGAAGTGAACAATGATGGCTGTTGACCCTCTTCGGCCAACGCTTTGTACCCTCTGTTGAACTCAGTTCGTGGACGAAACTCCCCACTGAAAGTAAACTGTGCTGCCATGGGTTCAATGCCCAAACCCAACAACAGCACGATCATCATTCCAAGTTTCATTGATTTCATGGTTGTATTTTTTTGTGAATCATTGTTTGCTGAAAAAGGAAAGAGGTAAAAAGCGCATAAACCCCTTTGATCTACCGGGGTTTATGCGCTTTTCGTTGTGTTGAAGAAAACATTCAAACAGGGGGATGCCGGTTTAAAGTCTGGTTACACGATACCCCTTTTCACGTTGTACAGCTTCTTCAATCCATTTCGGGACAATGGTTTTAAGGAACACCTCTTTGTCTTGCCTGAGTTGATCCATATCTAATCCGATATATGACTGTGCTTCTGCTTTGGTGGCAATTGGCGGATAGGGCACCGGCTCATTGTGGCCGAGTGAAGCCAGGATCCTTGCCAGTTGGAGCCGGGTCTCCTGGATGATCGAGATGCCGTTGCCTATGATACGAGCTGATTCCAGTGGAGCGTGGAAAGCTGCTCCATGACTGGCTGCTACAAAATCCCAGCGCCATTGCGCTTGACGAATGCCTTGCAGCACATCGTGCATCTGCTCCTCCGTCGCACCCAGGTTCCATGCTTTCTTGGCCTCCACATGGGCACGCACCAACTGCTTCTCAAGCTGCCTGCGAATCTCCAGGATGCGATCTTGCATGCCATATACCGTCTGAATCAAATTGGCCGCCTCTTCACGGTGACATACCTGGCAGGTATTGGCAACATTATTCAGCGGACTGGTCATTCTGTGGTCAGAGAACTTCAATCCCCCCTCGCTTCTGAACGGCATGTGGCAATCAGCACATGCTACTCCACGCTGGGCATGAATACCATACTTGTACAGCTCATAGTCAGGGTGCTGTACTTTGAGCATAGGTGCCCTGCTCAGAGCATGGGTCCAGTCGGCGAAGCCAATCTCATCGAAATAGGCCTCCATGTCCTCAGCGGTGAGCCCCTTGTGCCACGGAAATACCAGGTAGTTGGCACCCTCAACCTTGTTTTGATCAAAATAATACTCAACATGGCATTGTGCACACACCAGCGAACGCATCTCCTGATGGGTGGCCTTGGTGATGTCTTTGCCCATGTTTTCATACGCTTCAATCAGAGCGGGTCTTGAGATACGAAGGTTCATCGTGGCACCGTTATGGCAATCGATACAGCCGATGTAGTTCACCACTTCAGGGCCATAATATGCCATGGTCTGGCTGTAAAAACCAGCTACACCGTCACGCTCCATCAACCGTATCACATCGGGGCTTTTGCAAGTCCAGCAGGTAGCTGGCTGAGGGCCATCCTCGGGCGTCATCGGGGCACCGGTGCGCAAGGTGTTGTGTACATCCTCTACCGCATAATAGTGACCGCGACCGGCATTGTAGTCGCGTGAAAAAGCATACCCCGCCCATAAAACAACAAACTCAGGATAGCGCGCTAACAGATCATCTGCACGGTTGCTGTTGTGCTTGCTGGCAAACATGGTGTCTGAAGTGAGCAGATACGACTGATACTGCCGTGGGAAATTCTCCCCCCACATTTCGCTGCGGGGCTCCCACTCCTCAAGCTCTACCTGTGGCGTATATGCAAATAACGCTTCTGCACGCCGCTCCATAATAGATGAAGCCAAAAGACCCATGAAAAAAACAACCACCATCGCCACTGAGAAAAGCAACCAACCCATCCAAGGCCGCTTGCGCTTGTTTCCATTTGATGATTCCATAGTGAATAGTATTTAATGATTATGTGTTTGTTCTATTAATGATTTGATTATGGGTTGCTACCCTCGCCCTCCTGACCACGCCGCGTCATACGCATTACCCAGTCAGGAACAGGTTGCATTTTGATCGGCACACGCGCATAAGGAACGCTCGACAAAGAGTTTACCCGCCCATGGGGCGTCTCACGGTGACAATCAATGCAGTTGCGACCCATCCGCGCCTCATGGAAAGAGGAGGTGGTCATCCTCAACCTGTCATCATTGATCAGATGGGAATGGCACCTGATGCAGTTGTCCTGCACAACATCCTTCCTCGCCGGATGTATCGTGATCACCTGAGGCTCCGTGCGGGTCGAAAAAACCCAGGAGTGACGCAACCCATCCGTCGCCTTTACCATGTATTTGTTGAAATAATTGTCCTGTGGCACATGACAGTCGGCACAACCAGCCACCTCCCTGTGAGAACTGTGGCTCCATGTATAGTATTGCGGAGCCATCACATGGCAGTTCATGCACGTCTCAGATTTGTCTGATAAATAAGAATGTGCCTTCGAAATATAAAACAGGAAAAAAAACAGCCCCGTAATTACTCCGGCCATTACAAAGAGAGCGATCCGCCATTGAGGCGGCGGGGTAAGAATTCGAATGAGTCGTTTCATAAGATGATTAATTATGTTATCCCATCATCAAATGGCTCAATATGATAAGCCCAACTATGTGGTTTGCATATAAAAACAACCTGAAGGCCGGTTAATAGCGTGCAGCCACCGCGGCCCAGTCAACCAATTTCCAGAAATCAGCAATATAGTCAGGTCGCCTGTTCTGCTTGTCAAGATAATATGCGTGCTCCCACACATCACAAGTAAGTAACGGACGTAACCCCGACTTCATCGGATTGCCCGCATTGCTCTCCTGGGTAATCACCAGCCGGCCTTCTGCATCGGCTGAAAGCCATGCCCATCCCGAACCAAACAGAGTGGCTGCTGCCTTGGAAAACTGATCAACAAAAGCATCCATCGAACCAAAGTCGCGCTGCAAAGCAGCAGCAAAAGATCCGTCGGGTAATTTGCTCCCTCCGGGTGTTAAACAATGCCAGTAAAACGTGTGGTTCCACACCTGCGCTGCATTGTTGAAAATACCACCATCAGCACCCTGGACGATCTCCTCCAAAGACTTCCCCTCCCAGGGAGTGCCGGGCACCAAATTGTTCAAATTGTTTACATAGGCCTGGTGATGCTTGCCATGATGAATCTCCAGCGTAGAACGACCAATCAAAGGCTCCAACGCATCCAGGCTGTAAGGTAATGAAGGTAAAATGTGTTTCATCTTGTTCGATTGATGTGGTTATGTACGAAAAGAAAGACAAATATAAGTATGTTTAATAAGAAAAAGTAACAATTTCGTAACAAATACAGAAATTTATATTTAGTCTGAATAACAATTGGTTTTCAATATGATTCCCCGGTCTGCCAGTTGCGTGAGAAGGAAATCGAGGTGAAGCTGTTGTGTGCCGATCTTTTCCGGCGGGAGCAGCCCTTTCTCTTTAAACACTCCACCCAGAATCATTCGGACAGCAGCAGTGCAAGTATATCCGGTTGTACGCGCCATCGACGAGGTGTTGGTCACCGTATCGTATTCATCATATAAAGAGTACACCAGGGTCCGTTTTCCTTCTGCATCTTCCAGGTCAAAAGTGATTTTCATGATGGTGAACTCCTTTTCATCAGGATGGAGATACCACTGTTTTTTCAGGATTTCTGTGGTAAACTCCAGCGGTGAAATCTCTCCGCAAGCGGTATTCACTCTGTGTTGGCTCAGGAACCCGGCGTCTCGGAGCAGTTTGATTTTTTCGATGTGTCCCGGGTAGCGCAAGGTTTTCTCTTTCATATCAGGGATATCGGGCAAGGTATACAGCAGCGATCTGAGGCCATCGCTGTTAAACCCTTCCAGGGTACCCACCTCGGGGAAATGGTAAAGTTCCGGTTCGCTCATTGCCGGTTTTGTAACGATGTCTCCTCTCTCTTTCATCCTTGCGGGCCGGGTGTACTCCTCTATCACATCCACGGGAGAGAAGGGCGCTTTGTATTCGAATGGGAGTGTGCGAACAACAGGCAGTCCGCCCACCAGGTATTCGAAACGGTGAATCTTTTCTCTGACATAGTGATACCCGGCCAGGATGTTGGGCAACCCGGGCGCTACCCCGCAATCAGTGATGGCAGTCACCCCTTTTGTTATTGCCATCTCATTCAAAGGGAGAAAATCCTCCGGCATAAATGAGATATCAACCAGGTTTTTCCCATGACGGATGACCGCTTCAACCGTTTGATATCCCATAAAACCCGGAACAGCCGACACCACTATGTCAAAAGGTTCAATCAGACCTGGCAGCGATTCCATGTTACGCAAATCAGCTCTCTCCACAGTAACCTTGCCGGTGGCATTCAGCCCGGCCAAGGCAGCCTCATCAATGTCAACCGCATGCACGTCATACTCTTCGCTCAAATCCAACGCCATCGCGCGGCCCACCATCCCGGCTCCCAATACAATGATCTTTGTCATATGTGTGTTGTGTTTGTTTTGATGATCGATTTCTGTTTTTTTAGTTCGAAACAAAAATATGTGATCTTATTGAATTAATTGTCTTAACTTTGAACCTCAAACCACTTAACCATTTTTATTCATGAAAAAGATTCTGATTTTAATGACGGCGCTCATTGTTCTGGTTCTGACAAGTCATGGTCAGGTGCACCAGATTGTTTTCAATCACACACCGCCACCCATTCCTGTCGTTGATGCCGGTTCTGATACCATATTAAATTATGGTGCCAGCATGGTGCTCAATGCCCAGGTAACCGGTGGCACTCCTCCATTCTCTTATCTCTGGCAACCGGGGACATACCTCGACGACTCCACGGTTCTCAACCCCACCTTCACCTGGCCTTACGCTGTGCTGCCTCCTGAGCTGTTGACTCTCACCGTTTGGGATGAGAACGGCTGCATTGTAACCGATCAGGTCACCATTTACGGCGCCACCAACTCCATCGAAGAGGCTGAAACATCAACCATGCACATCTACCCAAACCCCACTAAAGGCGTATTGTATATTGCAAGCCCGGCACTCACCGGCAAACCGGTATCGGTTTCGCTCTATTCTGTTACGGGGAGTCTGATGCTGCAATCAACGTATGCCCACAGCAACGAAGGGGTCCTGGAAGTTGATCTCAGACCCATCAGAGCGGGGTTCTATCTGTTGGAGGTGGAACACAACGGCCACAAGCAGATGCAAAAAATTATTGTTCAATAAAACGTAAAGAATATACAGCCATGAAATATACTCTCTTTTTATCTTTGATGATCAGCATCGCGTTGGCGGGCTTACAAGCACAGACAGTGCACAATGTATGTCCGGGTGACACGCTGGAGTTCTCCATTTCTGTTACAACCGGTGACCAGGTACAGTGGCAGCAGTCGATTGACGGGGTCAGTTTTTACGATATCCCCGGTGCGGTTCAGGATCACCATACCATCCCGGGTGTATCTCAAACCCGGTATTACCGTAGCAGGATTACCGGGCAGAACTGTGACCCCTGGTACAGTGATGTTCAGCAGATTATGATGCCCCAGGCGCCCGTGCTGGGTTTCACCGGAATCGATTCTTCCTATTGTGAAACCAGCAGTCTGGCAACCCTGACAGGCAACCCTGCCGGAGGTACTTTTTCCGGTACCGGCGTTACCGGCAACACCTTTGACCCGGGTGTAAGTGGTGTTGGTACATTTTACATCACTTATCACTATACCGATACGGTAGGATGTACCTATACCATTACCGCCCCAACCACAGTGTATGAACTCCCCACCACAGCCAATGCAGGCCCCGATATTGTTGCAACATCCGATACTGTGACATTGTCTGGCAACAACCCTTCCACAGGCTCTGGATTGTGGAGTGTGATCTCAGGATCGGGAGGTTCCTTTGCGGCCAACTGGGATCCATCCACCACCTTTACCGGCAACCCTAATGAAGTATACCTGCTGGTATGGAGCATCTCCAGTGGCCCTTGCCCTCCAAGCACCGATACAGTGATGGTCACCATGCCAACCGGCCCTTCACTGCCATCCATTATGTGTGGAAGCCCGGCGTATACACTCTATGTACACCCTACTGATAACGGAAGCTCCGCATGGGGTTGCAGTGGTATCGTTGCAGGTGCCAGCAGCGACGACGATGGCGCCGGCAACACCGCGCTGATCGTCCAAATGTGCCCCCAAGGGAGCGCCGCCTCCATCTGCGATAACCTCGTTGCCTACGGATACTCCGACTGGTACCTCCCGTCTTATAATGAACTTGAATGCCTCAGAGCCAATGAAAGCTTCATCGGAGGTTTTGTTTCAGGTGGATACTGGTCGTCAACGGAAGGGTCAGGTATCTTGACCTCCAATGCCAAAATGAGAAACTTCCCTTCCGGTATGAGTGGTCACAGCGGAAAAAGTAATGTGCACAACATCCGTTGCGTCAGAAAAGACACCAAATAGCATGAAATTTTGGGGAAAGGGGTTTACATCCCTTTCTCTGTCATTTGTTTGATGATGTTCTCGGCCCCCTCAGCAATCTGACTGATGGATGCATCCAGCATGTAACAAGGTGTGGAGAACACATT
>SKPS01000358.1 GCA_007119395.1 Lentimicrobiaceae bacterium | reverse complement strand
CCAATGGCGTCGCAAGCATCGTATGGGCAACCCTGGTGATCGTGGAGGTGTTGTGGTAATGAAAAAATATTGTTATGTGTCAAACTTTTCATAATTTGCGTTGTTTTTATTTTGTGTTAAAAAAATAACAGATCGCAAACTAACCTGGTTGATATCTTCACCGGCATGTAGGTTACGTATGGAATCTGAAGGATCTGAAAAAATGGTTTTTTTATATGTTTTTGATACTCAACCAATCATAGCCTATGGATAAGGTAATAACGATCCGTAAGGGGTTAGACATGAAGCTAAAGGGCGAGGCTGAGCGCGTTACCGTGAACAGCCGTTCTGCTTTGTATGCTGTCAAACCAACCGACTTTCATGGTGTGCTGCCTAAGCTTCTTGTTGCAGAGGGTGACAGGGTGGAAGCGGGCACGCCGTTGTTTTTCAACAAGTATTCTGAACGGGTTTTGTTCACGGCTCCGGTAAGTGGGGTGGTGGAAGCCATACGTCGTGGCGAGCGACGTCGTTTGGAGGAGATTGTGATACGTGCTGATGAAGATATCGCATACCGCAGGTTTGATGTACCTGATCTGGCTACTGCCACCCCTGAAGCGTTGGAGGAGGTGTTGCTGGCGTCGGGGTTGTGGCCTGTGATTCGACAGCGCCCGTATGATGTGATCGCCACACCCGGTGTAGCACCTCATTCGGTGTTTATCTCGTGTTTCGACTCAGCACCACTGGCTCCTGATCTCGACTTTCTCATCAGTCAACGAGGCGCTGAGTTTCAGCTCGGCATCGATGTGATACGAAAGCTCTCGGGAGCACCCGTGAACCTGGGTGTACACGCCGATAAAACCAAAGCCACCGAATTCCTCTCGGCACAAGGGGTGAACATTAACGTTTTCCGCGGGCCTCACCCCGCCGGCAACGTAGGCGTACAGATACATCATGTGGATCCTGTGGTGAAAGGTGATGTGGTATGGGTAATACACCCCCTTGACGTTGCCATGATCGGTCGGTTCTTCCTGAGGAAAGAGTATGATACCACAAGGGTGATAGCACTCACCGGTTCAAGCGTGAAACAGCCCAAATACTATAAAACTCACATGGGAGCCGATATCTCAGCACTGGTGGAAGGGCAGGTGACCGAAGAGAACCAACGCTATATCAGCGGGAATGTGCTCACCGGAACACGCATCGAGCCCAATGGGTTTTTGGGCTTCTACCATCATGGATGTACCGTCATACCGGAAGGAGACCACTATGAATTCATGGGGTGGGCACGCCCGGGCTTCGACGCCTTCTCCTTTACAAATACCTTCCTCTCGAAAATATTCCATAGAAAACCTTTCGCCCCTCACACCAACCTCAACGGCGGTGAGAGAGCCTTCGTGGTAACGGGGCAATATGAAAAGGTGTTCCCTATGGATATTTTTCCGGTTCAATTGCTCAAAGCCATTATGATCAAAGACATTGACCTGATGGAGAACCTGGGTATCTATGAAGTGGTGGAAGAGGATATGGCCTTGTGCGAAGTGATGTGCACCTCGAAAATTGAAGTGCAGTCGATTCTTCGTGAAGGGCTTGACCTGATAAGAAAAGAGATGAGTTGATCCCCCTAAAAATCAAATCAATAACATGAAATTTTTACGCGATATTCTCGACAACATCAAGCCGCAGTTTCAGAAGGGGGGGCGGTTCTATAAACTCCACTCCACCTTCGATGCGTTTGAAACGTTTCTGTTTGTGCCCAACAAGACCACTTTCAAGGGGAGTCATATTCGCGACAGCATTGATCTGAAGCGAACGATGAGCCTGGTGATCGTGGCGCTGTTGCCGGCTTTGCTGTTTGGCATCTGGAATGTGGGATACCAGCACTTTCTGGCTACAGGTGTTACCGCTTCCTTCTGGGAGCATGTATGGGTGGGCTTTGTTGCTGTGTTCCCAATCATTGTGGTGACCTATGTGACAGCGCTTGGCATTGAGTTTGGCTTTGCCCAGGCGCGCGGGCACGAGGTGAATGAGGGGGTGTTGGTATCAGGGATGTTGATCCCTTTGGTCATGCCGCCCGATGTTCCCTTGTGGATGGTGTCTGCAGCAACAGCCTTTGCCGTGATATTCGGCAAAGAGGTGTTTGGCGGAACCGGCATGAACATTCTGAACCCAGCATTGCTCGCCCGCGCTTTTCTGTTTTTTGCTTATCCGGCTGATATGTCGGGCGATAAAGTGTGGGTACATGCCATCCCCGACGGGTTTACCAGTGCCACACCATTGGCACAGGCCGCAGCAGGGGATATCACTTCCATCCCTTCTGCCTTCGATATGTTTGTAGGCACCATGCCCGGCTCAGTGGGAGAAACCTCCACACTGGCCATATTACTTGGCGCTGCGTTTCTCTTTATGACAGGAATCGGCAGCGCCAGAATCATTGTCAGCGTGTTTGCCGGTGGATACCTGATGGGTCTCCTCTTTAACCTGTGGGGAGCAAACCCGTTTATGGAAGTGCCGGCACATCACCACCTGATCATGGGTGGGTTCGCATTCGGTGCCGTCTTTATGGCAACAGATCCGGTGTCTGCCTCGCAAACAGGGAAAGGGAAATACATCTATGGATTCCTGATCGGACTGCTTGCCGTATTGATCAGAGTGCTCAACCCCGCATTCCCGGAGGGAATGATGCTCGCAATTCTCTTTATGAATGTGATGGCTCCTCTCATTGACCATTATGTGATAGAAGCCAATATTAAAAGAAGGCTCCGCCGTACAAAGGCCAGACAAGCAGCAGCGGAGAAAATTACCCAATAAGAAAAACCAGTTATCATGGCAAAATCATATAGCAACGCATACATCTTCCGGTTCGCATTGATCATGGTGATCATTGTGGCCACCACGCTGTCGGTTGCCTTTGCTTTCCTGAAACCACTTCAGGATGCCAACCGCAGGATTGAAAAGATCATGAACCTGCTTCAGGCTGCCAACATCCCTGTAGACAAGGACAATGCCGACAGCCTGTACCTGAGCCACCTGATTGCCGAAGCAATGGTTGACCCGGCCACCGGTGAATATGTAAGCATTTTCCGCGCCGATGGCACCTTTGAATTGGGTGAAGAGCGCGCCTTCGATGTTGACATGCGCAAACTGGTCTACGCCCAACGGCTCTACAGAGAAGGGCGTTCTGAAGACAACCCGGCGCTGCCTCTCTTTATGATACGCGGCACAGAGGGTGATACCCTGTTTATCATCCCACTGTTCGGACGCGGTCTCTGGGGGCCTGTGTGGGGAAATATCGCCGTGGGTGCCGACAGAAATACCATCAAAGGGGCAACTTTCGACCACCAGGGGGAAACCCCGGGACTGGGAGCGGAAATCAACCAACGATTCTTCATGGATACATTTATAGGGAAAAGGCTCTTCGATCAGGAGGGAGAATTCCAGTCTGTGAAGGTGGTGAAAGGTGGTGTGTCAACCCTGCCCGAAGAGCGTAGAATACATGCCGTTGATGCCATCTCCGGCGGAACCATCACCAGTGATGGCGTGTCGGAAATGTTGTTCGACGGACTGAAAAGTTATGTTCCATTTTTACAAAAAGCGATCTAGCATATGGACCCAATGAACGAAAAAGAGCCCCTCTTCTCACCAAAGAACGTAAGGCTGCTTAAACAACCCCTGGTGAAAGACAACCCCATCACGGTTCAGGTCTTAGGAATCTGTTCCGCCCTGGCGGTGACCGTGAAGCTCGAACCCTCAGTGGTGATCTCCCTGGCGGTGATTGTGGTGATGGGCTTCTCAAATGTGATGATGTCGATCATCAGAAACATCACACCACCCCGAATACGTATCCTTGTTATGCTCACCATTATCGCTTTTATGGTGGTTATGGTTGATCAGGTGCTGAAAGCCTATATGTATGACGTAAGCAGACAACTCTCTGTGTTTGTCGGCTTGATCATCACCAACTGTATCATCATGGGAAGGCTCGAAGCGTTTGCCATTGCCAACAAGCCGTGGCCCTCATTCCTCGATGGTGTTGGCAATGCTTTTGGCTATGGATGGATATTGGTCGTGGTGGGATTCTTCAGAGAACTCCTCGGCTCAGGTACCATCTGGGACATCAACGTGATCGAAACACCCTGGTGGAACCTCTATGAGCTCGGGTACCAGAACAATGGATTGATGATCCTGCCACCCGCTGCATTGATTGTGGTAGGAGTGATTATCTGGGTGCACCGATCTAAACACAAAGAATTGTTGGAAGACAACTAACCGCTAAAACGTTATCTCATGGAAGAGTTATTCAGCATATTCGTCAAAGGAATTTTTATTGAGAACATGATCTTTGCCTATTTCCTGGGCATGTGTTCTTATCTGGCGGTTTCCAGAACCGTAAATACCTCTATGGGGTTGGGGCTGGCCGTAATTTTTGTACTGGGAATCACCGTACCGGTGGATTATATGTTAAACAAGTATGTGTTGCAGGAGGGTGCTCTCACCTGGCTGGGGCCTCAGTTTGCCACTGTCGACCTCACCTTTCTTACCTTTATCCTCTTTATCGCTGTGATTGCTTCAATGGTACAGCTGGTGGAGATGATTATCGAGAAGTTTTCTCCAACCCTCTATGCCAACCTGGGTATCTTTCTGCCACTGATCGCTGTGAACTGTGCCATCCTCGGCGGGTCACTGTTTATGCAGGAGCGCGCTTACGATACCCTGGGACAGGCCACCGTCTTCGGACTTGGCAGTGGCGTAGGATGGCTCCTCGCAATCGTCGCCATCGCTGCCATCAGAGAAAAGATACGATACTCAAATGTGCCCGCTCCTTTGAGAGGACTCGGTATTACTTACATTATCACCGGACTGATGGGTATCGCCTTTATGAGTTTTATGGGAATCAAGATCTAAGAAAATACAAAAACGATGACATATAATATGCTACTTGCAATCGACAGCCTGCTCGTTTTTTCAAGCATTGCCGTATTCCTGGTGGTGATCCTCACCCTGGTGCTGGTGCTTCTGTATGCACGCAAAAAACTCACCCCACAAGGTGATGTGACTGTGAATATCAATAACGACAAAGACCTGGTGGTGGAGCCCGGAAGCACCCTGTTGTCAACACTCTCAGCCAGTGGTATCTTCCTCCCCTCAGCGTGTGGAGGAGGAGGTACATGCGCCATGTGTAAATGCCAGGTGTTTGAAGGTGCCGGTGACATCCTGCCCACGGAAAAAGGGTACTTCACCCGTAAAGAGATCCAGGAACAATGGAGACTCGGATGTCAGGTGAAGGTAAGAGCTGACCTGAAAATCGGTATCCCGGAAGAGATCTTCGGTATAAAAAAATGGGAGTGTGAAGTGGTCTCAAACCATAACGTGGCCACCTTTATCAAAGAGTTTGTTGTGAAACTGCCCGAAGGGGAACACCTCGATTTTAAAAGTGGTGGATATATTCAGATTGATGTTCCCAAATGTGAAGTGGATTTTAAAGACATCGATGTTGAAGAGGAGTATCGCGATGAATGGGATAAATTCAATATGTGGGATCTTAAGATGAAGAACCCGGAGCCAGTTTTCCGTGCCTACTCCATGGCGAACCACCCGGCTGAAGGGAACATCATCATGCTCAATATCCGTATCGCCACACCCCCGTGGGACCCGAAGAGGAACGCCTTCATGAAAGTGAACCCCGGGATCTGCTCATCATACGTCTTTGCGAGGAAACCTGGCGACAAGATCACTATTTCCGGCCCTTACGGCGAGTTCTTCATCAAAGAGAATGAAAGGGAGATGATGTTTATCGGAGGTGGTGCCGGCATGGCTCCCATGCGGTCGCATATCTTCCACCTTTTCCATACTGAAAAAACAAACCGTAAGGCCAGTTTCTGGTACGGTGGCCGCTCTCTTCGTGAGCTGTTCTATGTAGATGAGTTTCGTAAGATCGAACAGGACTTCCCCAATTTTTCGTTTCATATCGGGCTTTCAGAACCCAAGCCGGAAGACAACTGGAGTGGATCCACTGGCTTTATTCACCAGATCATCATGGATGAGTACCTGAGTAAGCACCCCGAGCCGGAAGAGATCGATTACTACCTGTGTGGTCCTCCCCAGATGAATGATGCTGCCTTTAAAATGCTGTATGATTTGGGTGTGCCTGATGAAAACATTGCGTTCGATGACTTCGGTGGCTAATACCGGCAGGCTGTTGCCATGGGCCACACTTGTGGTGGTGCTGCTTGCAGGAGCAGCCTGTCAGAACCAGGGCGTCGGACGGTTGCAGCTGGAGCTTAGCGGAGAAGCGCAAGGTACCTATTACCGTATCTTGTATTACGACGACCAGGGGCGGAACTTCCGGCCCGAAGTGGAACAAATCCTGCATGAAGTGGATATGTCGGCTTCGGTGCATGTGCCTAACTCAGTCATTAGTCGTGTCAACAGAAACGAAACCGATGTGGTGGACGAGATCTTTGCTGAAAACTTTCGCATGGCCTGGAAGGTGTCTGAGGCAACCGATGGAGCGTTTGATTGCACCATCGGACAGCTGATAGAAGCGTGGGGATGGGGATTCAGTCAACGCGATCAGATCACCCAAGAGCTGATCGACAGCTTGAGACACCTAACAGGTTACAAGCGGGTCCGGCTTGAGAACAACCGGCTTTACAAAGAGGATTCCCTCATCACCATCAACTTCAATGCAATCGCCAAAGGGTACACCTGCGATCTGATTGCCAACATGTTCCTGGAGAACGGTGTAGAGAACTTCTTGATAGACATAGGAGGAGAGCTGGTGGCCCATGGCAAAAAGCCTGGGCGGTCATTCTGGCAAAGGCCCTCCCTGTGGACCGTCGGCGTAGAGCTCCCCGATGACCGGGGTGACGTAATGCCTGACAACCTGATGGAGAGACCCGTGAGGGCGCTCTTGCGTCTGACAGACATCGGAATAGCCACTTCAGGAAACTACAGAAAGTTCTACCTTGAAGACGGAGTAAAGTACAGTCACACCATAGACCCAACCACTGGTTTCCCGGTGAAACACTCAATGCTGAGCGCAACGGTATTGGCTGAAAGTGCAGCTGTAGCCGATGCATGGGCCACCGCTTTCATGGTGCTTGGCCCCGAAAGGTCAAAAGAGATGCTCAAAGAGCTGGATGGCATTGAAGCCTATTTTATCTACTCTGACGAAGAAGGAAACGACAAAACCTGGTTCTCGCCGGGCATGGCCGATATCGTGCAGGAGCTGTGAGACCAGGGTGCCTGACAGAATTGCTCCACACCATCATATGGTTGGTTTCTTTCAATTACTCTGAACCGGTAATGTTTGTGTCATTGATCGGATAAAGGTGGCGGACAACAATGTTATTTTGCAAATTGGTCAGGCAGTTCGTCATATGTTTCTTAGGGTGAGCCTTCAATGTCTTTCCTTTCAATGTTTTCGCTATCAAAATCTTCTCTATCACGGCAGTTTCTTTTTTTGAGGTGCTGGGTATAGGTAGAACAACACTTTGATAATTGGTATTGAGATGTGGTTGAAAGCAAATTGGCATATTAGCAGACAAAATAGCCTCATCCTCTGGTCCCTTCTTGACGTCAAAAGCGTGACAGGTTCGGCT